>DASXCO010000125.1 GCA_036491125.1 Acidimicrobiales bacterium
TCATGGCCCGCACCCATGCTCGCAGAGACAACAAGGAGTCTCATCCGCTGGCAGTCCTCGGGCGTCAGCCGGCTAGGGGCCGGCGGAGCCCCGCCCCGCTTGCCCGAAACCCAGGGCCGGCCTGAGCACCTCGCCCCGCGCTGGGCACACGATCACCGCCATAACAGAGGAGTTTACCGGGCCAAGCCAGGGGGGCTGGGGCATCTGCCCGCTGAGGCCCCTCGAACCACCCCCAGGGGGGCGACTACCCTGCCTCGGATGCCCCTCGAGGTACGCCCCGTGCGCGGCCTGCTCGGCCGGCAACGGTTCGTCGAGCTCCCGTTCCGCCTTTTCGGCCACGACCCGGAGTGGGTGCCACCCCTCCGGATGACGATCTACGATCGCATCTCGCCTCGCTACCCCGCGCAGGACCATCAGCAGACGCAGCTGTGGATGGCCTACCGTCGAGGTCAGCCGGTCGGGCGAATCGGGGCCTGCATCGACCGTCTCTTCAACGAGCTCCACGACGAGTCATGGGGCTGGGTCGGGTTCTTCGAGTCCTTCGACGACCCCGCCGTTGCCAGCGCCCTGCTGGACACCGCGTGCCAGTGGGCGACCGATCGCGGCGCGGCCGTGTGCATCGGACCCGCCTCGTTCACCACCAACGACGAGTGCGGGCTGCTCGTCGACGGGTTCGAGCATCCTCCCCTTTTCCAGACACCACATAACCCGCCCTACTACGAGCGCCTGTGGACCGGATCGGGCTGGGAGCCGGCGATGGACCTTTGGGGCTGGTGGTACACGCGTGACACGGCGCGGCTGTCCGAGCGGCAGCGCGCCGTGCTGGAGCGGATCAAGAAGCGGGCCGACGCGCACGTCCGCGGCATGGACATGGCCAACTACAACGTCGAGGTGGCGCGCGTCTTCGACCTGTTCAACCAGACCTGGGCGGACAACTGGGGCTTCGTCCCGATGAGCAAGGGCGAGATCGACCACCTCTCCAAGGGCCTGAAGCGGATCATCGACCCCGACCTGATGCTGGCGGTCGAGCGCAGTGACGGCGAGGTGCTGGCCATGGCGCTCTGCCTTCCCGACGTCAACGAGGTGCTGCGCAGCGTGCGCAGCGGCAGGCTGCTCCCCCTCGGCTGGTTGCGTCTGCTGCGGGGCCTGCCCAGGGCCACCCGCGCCCGCATCTTCATCCTCGGGGTCCGTCCAGACCAGCAGAACCGGGCGCTCGGCGTCCTGTTGTACCAGGAGCTCACCGACCGCCTCATTGACAAGGGAATGGCGGGAGCCGAGGCCTCGTGGATCCTCGCCACCAACAAATCCATGAACGCCGCCATAGAGGGAGTCGGGGGTACGCGCTACAAGACCTGGCGTCTCTACCGCCGGGAGCTCTGAGCGGCGAGGAACCCGCCGAGGACGGTCCCTGACGCCAGGTGCGGCCGCCACCCCCAGGCGTCCCGCGCTCGCGTCGGGTCCAGGGCGAGCGGGCCGCCGAGCAGGACGGCGCGGTCGGCCCCGAAGCCCAGCAGCCGGGCCCGGTACGCGATCTCGCTGAAGACCACGAGCGCCCTCAGGGGCGCCCGGACGACCCGGCCGCCGGTGATCGCCGCGATCTGGGCAGGGTCGAGCCAGTCCTCGGTGGCCACGTTGTAGGCCCCGGTGTCCGTCGACAGCCCGGCCCGGAAGAGCGCATCGGCGGCATCGTCCTCGTGCAGGAACTGCAGGGCCTGGCGCACCCCCGACGCCGCCGGCACGGCGCGGCGGTAGCCGGAAGTGGCCCGCCGGACGGCCGGGTCTGCATGGGGGCCGAGCACGGCGCAGATGCGCAGGGCTGCCGACGGGGCCGCCTCGGCGCAGATCCGCTCGGCCGCCAGCTTCTGACCGGCATAGGGGCACTCCGGGTTCGGACGCGTCGGGGCGCCCTCCTCGAGGGGGAGGGCGTTGCCCGGCCACGCCCCGTAGACAGCCGCTGACGAGGCGAAGACGATCCGGGCCGGCTGGGCGGCCGCCACGTTCCTGGTGCCAGCCAGGTTGGCGTCCTCGGGGTCGTCGCCGCCCCGCTCGCGCCAGAGCTGGAAGCCGAGGTGCCACAGGACATCGACTCCAGTCAGGGCGCGGCGGGCCTCCGGACGGCGCAGGTCGCCGCGGGTGTGCACCAGCTTGGGGTGCTCCGGCAGCGGCCGGCGGGCAACAGACCTCACCCGGTCGACACGTGGGTCGCCGAGCAGCAGGTCCAGCAGCCTCGAGCCGAGATGCCCGGTGGGACCCGTCAGGCCGACGTCGATCGGGCCACCTCGAAAGCCCGAAGGGCCTCCTCGATGTGCGCCTCGGTGTGGGTGGCCATGACCGAGGTCCTCAGCATCGCCCGCCCCGAAGGCACGGCCGGCGAGATGACGCAGTTGACGTACACCCCGTTGTCCAGCAGGGCCCGCCAGGTGCGCCCCGCCTCCCACTCCTCGCCGATGGTCACCGGCACGATCGGGGTGCCGGTGTCGGTGCCCACTTCGTAGCCGAGCTGGCGAAGCCCGAGCCGGAGCTGGTCGGCTCGCTCGCGGACGGCGACTCTCCGCCAGTCCTCTTCCCGCGCCACTCGGAGCGCCGCGAGCGCGGCGCCGAGCGCCGCCGGCACCCCGGAAGCCGTGAACTGGAACGGACGGCAGGCGATCCGCACGTAGTCCACCACCGCCTTGGACCCCAGGATGAAGCCCCCACAGGAGGCCAGGGACTTGGAGAACGTGCCCATGAGGAGGTCCGGCTCGACCCCGGCGTCGGCCGCCACGCCGGCCCCCTTTGGGCCCAGCACGCCGAGCGCATGGGCCTCGTCGACCAACAGCCGCGCCCCGAGCTCCCGGCAGGTGTCAGCGATCGGGCCGACCGGCGCCACATCCCCCTCCATCGAGTACACCCCGTCCACGGCAACGAGCGCTCCCTCGCCGCCCTCCTGACGCCAGGAGCTCAGCCGACGGGCGAGGCTCGACACCGAGTTGTGCCGGAAGTACCGGAACCCGCCGGGGGCCAACCGAGCCCCGTCGATGATGCTGGCGTGCCCCGAGACGTCGACGAAGGTGGCGTCGTTGGGCCCGACGAGCGTCGAGATGACCCCGAGGTTCACGGAGTAGCCGGTGGTGAACACCAACCCTGCCTCGGCGCCCAACCAGTCACACAGCTCGGCCTCGAGCTCGTGGTGGATCGGCAGGGTGCCGTTCATCAGCCGGCTGCCGGTGCACCCCGTCCCGTACTCCTCGACGGCGTCGATGGCCGCCCGCTTCACCCGCTCGTCACCAGTCAGACCCAGGTAGTTGTTGGACCCGAGCATGATCACCCGGCGCCCCTCGTGGATGACGGTCGGCCCCGCTTCGCTGCCCATCACCTTGAAGAAGGGGATGAGGCCCATGGAGTCGGCGACCTCGTACTCCTCGAGCTTGGGCGTGAGGCACTTGTCGAACAGATCAGGCATCAGGGAGGTCCAGTGGCTGTCGTGTGGCGCCGCCAGAGACGCATGCACCAACAGACTACTGCGCCCATAGGGGGGTCAATCGGACGGGGCGGCTCCGGTGGTCCCAGGAGCCTCCGGTTCAATCCTCCCGCCGCAGCAGCACGCTGGCGTAGGCGCCCACCTCCAGCTGCTCCCCCCCGGCCAGCGGGTGCTCGTCAGCGTCCTTGATGCCATCGTCGCTGGTGTCGAGCACTTTCGTCCACGACTCCCCCCAGCTGCCCTTGGGCAGGGTGAAGCCCAGCACATCCGGACCGGCGTTGAGCAGGAGAAGGAAGCTGTCGCCGGCGACCCGCTCGCCCCGCGTGTCCCGGCCAGGGATGGCGCTCCCGTTGAGGAAGACGCCCATGGCCCTGCCGTCGTCGTCCTCCCAGTCGGCCTCGGTCATCTCGGTGCCAGCGGGGGTGAACCACCCGATGTCGCCGATGCCTGACCCGCGCAAGGGGCGACCGTGGAAGAAGCGGCGGCGCCGGAAGACGGGGTTGCTCCGGCGCAGGTCCACGAGGGCGGACGTGAAGGCCAGCATGCCCTCGTCCACCTGCGCCCAGTCGAACCACGAGACGTCGTTGTCCTGGCAGTAGGCGTTGTTGTTGCCCCGCTGGGTGCGACCGAGCTCGTCACCGCCCAGGAGCATGGGCGCCCCTTGCGACAGGAGGAGGGTGACGAGGAAGTTCCGCTTCTGGCGGGCGCGCAGGGCGAGCACGTCAGCGTCATCGGTGGGCCCCTCGACCCCGCAGTTCCAGGAGCGGTTGTAGCTCTCACCGTCGCGGTCGCTCTCGCCGTTCGCCTCGTTGTGCTTCTGGTCATAGGAGACCAGATCGGCGAGCGTGAACCCGTCGTGGGCGGTCACGAAGTTGATGCTGGCGTGCGGCCGCCTGCTGCTCGACTCGTAGAGATCCGAGCTCCCGGTGAGGCGGTAGGCCAACTCGGCCAGCATCCCGGGCTGCCCGCGCCAGTAGTCGCGCACACAGTCCCGGTATCTGCCGTTCCACTCCGACCAAAGGGGCGGGAAGTTGCCGACCTGGTAGCCGCCCTCTCCCACGTCCCACGGCTCGGCGATGAGCTTCACCTGGCTCACGACCGGGTCCTGCTGGATGAGATCGAAGAAGGCCGAGAGGCGGTCGACGTCGTGCAGCTCTCTTGCCAGGGTCGAGGCCAGGTCGAAGCGAAACCCGTCGACGTGCATGTCCGTCACCCAGTACCGCAGCGAGTCCATGATGAGCTGCAGGACGTGGGGCTGGCGCATGTTCAGGCTGTTGCCCGTGCCCGTGTAGTCGGTATAGAACCGGGGGTCCTCGGCCAGCCGGTAGTAGGCGGCGTTGTCGATGCCGCGAAAGCTCAGTACCGGTCCGAGGTGATTGCCCTCGGCGGTGTGGTTGTAGACCACGTCGAGGATCACCTCGATGCCGGCGTCGTGCAGCGCCTTCACCATGGACTTGAACTCCTGTACCTGCTGGCCACGCTGGCCACTGGCGCTGTACTCGTTGTGCGGCGCGAGGTACCCGATCGAGTTGTAACCCCAGTAGTTGCGGAGACCCTTCTCCACGAGGACGTTGTCGTGCACGAACTGGTGGACCGGTAGGAGCTCGACAGCGGTGACCCCGAGACGCTGGAGATGCTCGATGGCCTCAGGGCTGGCCAGGCCCGCGTACGTGCCGCGCACCTCCGGGTCCAGTCCGGGGTGGCGGATGGTGAAGCCGCGGACGTGGACCTCGTACACGACCGTGTCGTGCCAAGGCGTGCCCGGTGGTCGGTCGTTCCCCCAGTCGAAGTAGGGATTGACGACGACCGAGCGCGGCACGAACGGGGCGCTGTCGGTCCTGTTGGCCTTCACCGGGTCCGTCGGTCCGTGGCCGTACACCGCCGGGTCCCAGCGCACGTGACCCTCGACCGCCTTGGCGTAGGGGTCCAGCAGCAGCTTGGCCGGGTTGCACCGGTGCCCCTCGGCCGGGACGTCGGGCCCGTGAACCCGCCATCCGTAGCGTTGGCCCGGCTCGATCCCGGGCAGGTAGCCGTGCCAGCAGAAGCCGTCAACCTCGTCAAGCTCGACGCGCCGCTCCGTACCGTCCTGGTCGAACAGGCACAGCTCCACACCCTCGGCCACCTCGGAGAACAGCGAGAAGTTCGCGCCTGCTCCGTCGAAGGTCCCGCCGAGCGGATAGGGGCTACCCGGCCACACTCTCATCTCCGGCACGCTACCGGGCCATACCAGTTGCTACGACAGCGGGGCTGGCCCGCGATGACAGAAGGGTCGAGCTGAGGCGGAAATGCGCTAATCTAACCCTTGTGACCAAAGCCACAGCGGCCGTCGTGTACGCCCGTATCAGCAAGGACGACAATGGCGACGGCCTCGGCGTGGCCCGCCAGGAGAAGGACGGCCGGGCGCTATGCAAGCGGCGAGGGTGGTCCGTGGCCGAGGTGATCGTCGACAACGACCTGAGCGCCTTCTCGGGCAAGATCTCATGAGACGAACCGAGGGAGAGGCTCCAAATGCCCAAGTGGATGCCGCCCGAGAGCGTCTGGTCATCCG
>DASXCO010000126.1 GCA_036491125.1 Acidimicrobiales bacterium
ACGATGCCGGCGGCAGCTCCTGCCTGTTCCCACCTGTTCTCGTTCATTTCTCCCCCTTGTCGGGCCCCGTGTTGCCGGGACCTCCACTTGGAGGATACGGGCCGCCTGATACCGCTGGAAGGGGGATATTCCGGGCATCCCAGCGTAACTAGTCCGAAAGATGGGCCTGTCGGGGCATACGCCGTCAGGCGATGCCGAGCAGGGCGACGGGTTCGGACACGCCACGTCCGGCGGCGACCTCGTCGTCGATGGCGGCTACAGCGCCAGGCGTGTCGAGATCGTTGTCGAGACACTCCCTCACCCGCTCGAGGCCGGCCGAGCCGGCTCCGGCTGTCCGCCAGGACTCGAGGCGGCTCGTTGCCTCGCCCAGCATCCCCTCCCGCCACTCCCACGGCTCCCGGTAGTGGTTCGAGAGGATGGCCAGCCGCAGCGCCGGAGCCTCCCACTCCTTGAGCACGTCGCTCACGAAGACGAGGTTGCCGAGGGACTTCGACATCTTCGTGCCCTCGAGGCCGACGAGGCCCTGGTGCATCCAGTGGCGAACGAACCGTTCACCGGTCGCGGCCTCGGACTGGGCGGCCTCGCACTCGTGATGGGGGAAGATCAGGTCGGTGCCGCCTCCATGAAGGTCGATCGTCGTGCCCAGCTCCCGCATGGCCAGCGCCGAGCACTCGATGTGCCAGCCCGGCCGGCCCTCACCCCAAAGCGAGCTCCACGCCGGCTCGTCGGGCGCCGAGGGCTGCCACAGCACGAAATCCAACGGGTCGCGCTTGTAGGGGTCGTCCGGATGCCCACCGTTGTCGGCGGCCAGCCGCAGCATCTCGGCCCGGTCCAGGTGGCTGATCTGGCCGAACCGGGGGAAGCTGTCGACGCTGAAGTACACGCCGCCGCCCGCACGGTAGGCGTGGCCGGAGTCCAGCACCATCCCGATGAAGCCGAGAATGTCTGGGATGGCAGAGGTGGCCCGCGGCTCGCTGTAGGCCGGGAGAAGGCCGAGGGCGCGCATGTCGGCGTCGAAGCGGGCCACCTCCTCGGCCGCCAGGTCGAGGTAGTGCACACCCAAGCGCCGGGCGGTGCGGAGAATGTCGTCGTCGACGTCGGTGATGTTTCGCACGCACTGGGTCAGGTGACCGAGGTCGCGCAGTCGGCGCTGGAGGATGTCGAAGGTCAGGTAGACGGCGGCGTGACCCAGATGGGCCGCGTCATACGGCGTGATCCCACACGTGTACATGGTGACGAGCGGGCCCGGCTCGAACGGCACCACACGGCGCCGGGCAGTGTCGTACAGCTGCATCACCATCTGGCTCCAACCGAAGCGTCAGCTCGAATCGATCCCGGTGAGTCGAACCGCCGACCGGGCACGGTACCGAATGTTGACCGAGGCCAGTACGGCGGTGAAGGCCTCGACCGGTGCCGCAGCCGCCAGGGTACCGGCGTCGATGGGGCGGAGCCCCGGAATCAGGCTCACCAGATCGGCCACCGTCTTGGTGGCCTGCGGGTGGTCGGAGCAGACGAACACGTCGCTCTCGATCCGGCGGTCGAGATCGCCGAGGTGCCGGGCCGGCAGGTGCTGGAAGGCCGCCGCCACCATGGCGCGCGGCGCGGCGGCCTGGACCTCGGCGGCGATCGAGCCCCGGGCAGGAACGAGCGGGTGCAGCTCGTTGCCCACCTTGACGAGGGCGTTGGCCATCGAGACAACCACCTTGTCGGTGAGGAGGGGTGCCATCGAGGCCGTCATGCCGGGCGCCGAGTCCCACGGCGTGGCGATGACGACGAGCTCCGCCTCGGCCGCTTGCTCGTTCTCCTTCCCCCGTATCGACAGCTGGTGGTCGGGCCACTCGCGAGCCAGCTCCTCGACGACATCCTCCGCCCGCTCGATGGAACGCGACCCGATGACCACCTCGACACCGACCGACGCCAGCCGCACCGCGAGGGCACGCCCGGCCGGACCGGTTCCTCCCACGAATCCCACCTTCATGGGCCCACCCTTGCACAGGGGGCGGTGGTTGGTGGCACCCGCGGGCCCGCCACGCGGCCCTGGTTGGGTCCGGCTCTGGTGGCGGTAACGTCACCGCGGCCCCAGAGATCGGAGGTGGGATGGGAATCCTCGAGGGCAAGCGGATCCTCGTCACCGGAGTGCTGACCGACGCCTCGCTGGCGTTCGCCGTGGCCCAGCTGGCCCAGGCGGAGGGGGCCGACGTGGTGCTGACCGGCGCTGCTCGGGGCCTGTCGATCACGCGTCGGACGGCCCGCAAGCTGGAGGCGCCGGCGGACGTGCTCGAGCTCGACGTCACCGACGCCACCCAGTTCGACGCCCTGGCCGAGGAGCTCGGCCGACGCTGGGGCTCGGTCGACGGCGTGCTGCACGCCATCGGGTTCGCGCCGCCCGACTGTCTGGGCGGCGACGTGATGCGGGCCGACTGGGACGACGTCGCGGTGGCCCTCCAGATATCGGCGTACTCGCTGAAGCCCCTGACCAAGTCCCTGCTGCCGCTGCTGAAAGCGGCCGGGGGTGGTTCGGTGGTGGGCCTCGACTTCGACGCCCGGGTGGCGTGGCCGGTGTACGACTGGATGGGCGTGGCCAAGGCGGCGCTGGAGTCCCTGGCCCGCTACCTCGCCCGCGACGTCGGCTCGGCCGGGGTCCGGGTCAACCTGGTGGCGGCGGGGCCGGCCCGCACGCTGGCCGCCAAGTCCATTCCGGGCTTCGAGCGCTTCGAGGAGGTCTGGGCGGAGCGGGCACCGCTGGGCTGGGACGTCACCGACACCAAGTCGGTGGCCCAGGCGTGCGTGGCCATGCTGTCCGACTGGTTCCCGATGACGACGGGCGAGATCGTCCACGTGGACGGGGGTTTCCACGCCGTCGGGGCTTGAGCCGGCCCTTCTGCGTCGCCGGGGTGCGATCCACCCCCGACACTGGCAGCGATTCAGAACTCGCGGGGTGCGCGCACCCTCCGCCGCGGTACCTCCACAGGAATCGCCTGCGGGCGAGGCGGATTGACCAGTGACCAGGCGTGGGCCGCGCCGCGGAACACGCAGGCCATCGCGGCGACGGCTGCGACGGCGAGGAGGCCGAGGATGCGTGGTCCCGGAGGACCGAGCACGGGCTGAACAGACAGGCTGGCAACCTCATCGAGCGTCATGGCGAGAGCTCCTCTGAGTCGCTGGCGATAGCGGATTGACTACCGATGTTTGGGCCACTCGACGCAGGCACCGACGGCTTGCTGGGGGGGTGGATCTTGGCGGCCTGGCGCTGCGTCGAGTGGTACGACCTAGTAGATCCCCGCAACCTGGGAGATAGCTGAGTGCGCGGTCCTACTGACCTTAGAGTTTCAGCTGGCTCGCTCGGCGGGCCCAGGAGTCGGCCCAGCGCCGAGCCTGGCGCCGTCGCCACGAGCGCACCGCGAGACCCCCGACGACCAGCTCGGCGACGCTGAGGGTCCGGCCCAGCCTGCCGATGGCGTGCCCGCTCGTGCCCAGGCGCACCGCCCCAGCGATCATCGACAACAGTGTGGCGACCACGATCACGACGGCAGCGGTGGGGAACATCAGCGCAGCGACAGCGGCTACGAGCCCGGTAATGGCGACACGCGTCCAGCGCTGGGTGCGCAGGCCGACAACGAGCAACACCGGCAGGAGGAGCACCACCGCCAAGGGGCCGAGACTCACCCGCGCTCCTTGCGACGAGCCCGTTCGATCGCCTCTCTCGCCCGGTGCAGCGCCGCTCTGGCGTGGGGGACGGGAACGATGAACGGGGTGACGGCGGCGGCGATGAGCGTGACTGCGCTGGTCCGGAACGCCCGCCGCCACGCGGTCACGGCAACGGGTGCCGGCTGAACCGGCACGGCCGAAGCCGTTACGACGGCTTGATCGGATGCCACGCCGGAACTGTAACGGCCTCGCTCGTGTACGCGTCGAGCGCAGTTGGACCCTGCACAGCATCCCACTGTATGGTGCGAAAGATGCTGAAGTTGGGGCTGGGGACCCGCGTCGCGGGGGCAACTCTGGCGAT
>DASXCO010000127.1 GCA_036491125.1 Acidimicrobiales bacterium
CTCGTCGACCTGATGGCGGTCGTAGCCGCGCATCACCGTCGCGAACTCGCGCGGCGGGGCCTCTTCGAAGAAGTTGGTCAGCTGGGCGTCAATGTCCGATTGCATATGGCCTAATCCTGGCTAGACGTGAAGGCGACGGAAATTTTTACGGCGGGTGTCAGCCATGGCGGGTACGACTCTCGCCCGGTGACAGGCAGACTACTCTTACTTGGGTGATTTGGCGGGTCCTTCAGAGTTCTCTATCCTATCCGTCCGGTTAAATCACCTTATCTACAGTATGGGGCATCACGCTCGGCATCACGCTCAGCTCAGCGGCTGTACGAGTTCGGTCAGCACGCCCCCCAGATCGCCCGGGTGCAGGAAGGCGATCGAGGCTCCCATGGACCCGTGCCTGGGCCGCTCGTCGACCAGCCTGATACCGGTCCCGGCCACCGTGGCCAGGGCTTCTTCGATATTCCCGACCCCGTACCCCACGTGGTGGATCCCCTCGCCGCGGCGGGCGATGAACCTGCCGACCGGCGTGTCAGGGGACAGCGGCTCGAGCAGCTGGATGTACCCCACCCCCAGCGAACCCTGGCCGGCGCCCGTAGCCCCCGCGGGCCCGACGGCCAGCATGGCCTCGCGGACCCCCTGCTCCTCGTTCTCCTCCAGCGACAGCACCCCGAGGCCGAACGTCTCCCGGTACATGTCGATGGCACGGCGCAGATCGCGGCAGGCGATGCCGACGTGATCGAGGCGGGTCAGCAGCGGTAGCACAATGATTTCCTTCCGGATACCACTAGGTATCGTGGCAGACATGAGCGATTCACGTCAGCCGGTCATTGCCGGGGCGGCGAGGACACCGGTAGGCCGCCTGCTCGGGGCCCTCGCCAGCAAGTCTGCCAGCGAGCTCGGCGGCGTCGCGATCGCAGCCGCCCTCGACCGCGCGGGCGTCGCCCCGGACCAGGTGCAGTACGCAATCATGGGGCAGGTGCTGCAGGCGGGCGCCGGGCAGATCACCGCACGGCAGGCCGCGGTGGCGGCCGGTATCCCGATGACCACCCCCGCGCTGACGGTGAACAAGGTGTGCCTGTCCGGCCTCAACGCGATCGCCATGGCTGATCAACTGATCGGCTACGGCGAGTTCGACGTAGTGGTCGCCGGAGGCATGGAGTCGATGACCAACGGCCCGTACCTGTTGCCAGGTGCCCGGGCCGGCTACCGCTACGGAGACAACTCCATCATCGACGCCACACAGCACGATGCGCTGTTCTGCTCATTCGACGAACTCGGGATGGGGGAGGCCACCGACCGCTACAACCGGATGGCGGGCATCGGCCGTACCGAGCAGGACGAGTACTCGGCGATGTCACACGAGCGCGCCGCCGTCGCGGCCAAGAACGGCCTGTTCGACGACGAAGTGGTGCCGATCGAAGTCCCGCAGCGCAAGGGTGAGCCGTTGCTCGTCACTCAGGACGAGGGTGTTCGCCCCGGTACCACCGCCGCGTCGTTGGGCCGACTGCGCCCGGCGTTCGCCGCGGAGGGCACGATCACGGCCGGATCGGCGTCTCAGATCTCCGACGGCGCCGCCGCTGTCGTGGTCATGAGCCGGGCCAAAGCCGAGGAGATCGGCGCCCCTGTTCTCGCCGAGATCGGCGCACACGGCGTCGTCGCCGGCCCGGATCCGTCACTGTTGTCCCAGCCGGCGAACGCGATCACCAAGGCCCTGGCCAGGCAGCAGCTCGGTGTCGCCGACGTTGATCTCTTCGAGATCAACGAGGCCTTCGCCTCGGTCGCCCTGCAGTCCATGCGCGACCTGAACCTCAGTCCCGAGACGGTCAACGTCAATGGGGGAGCCATCGCGCTCGGTCACCCCGTCGGTGCTTCCG
>DASXCO010000128.1 GCA_036491125.1 Acidimicrobiales bacterium
GGTGGACTGTTGGTGGCGGCGAGCCTCGAGGCATTCCTCGGGTACTGCCTGGGCTGCAAGATCTTCGCCCTGCTGATGCGGACCGGCGTCATACCCGAGACCGTGTGCGCGGAGTGCAACGACATCTGGGGGCGCCCGCCCTCTGGTCGTCAGGCCGCCTGAGCCACCGCAAGCGCGGAGCTCGCCCTCGTGGATTTCCCACCGTCACTACGGACTGCTAATGTCCACTAATCTGATGAATAAAGTCGGCATTACGTTGACCGCTGGCCCACAGCTCGGCCCCTCCGAGCTGCTTGCCGCCGTTGGTCGCCTGGCTCGGACCCGCCCCATCGCTGACGGAAGTTTGCTCCGCTGTCCCATACCTCCCGGTGCGAGCAGGCGATGGTACGAGCCCGTCTTCGCCGGCTACGGGCTCGAGGCGTGGCTTCTCTGGTGGTTCTGTGGAGGTGAGATCGATCTCCACGACCATGGCGGCGCCTCTGGAGCGATCCACGTGCTCGAAGGGAGCCTGTTGGAGACCCGCGGATCCCGGCACGGTCGGGGCCTGCGACAGCGAAATCTGCGGGCCGGCGAGTCCATCGCCTTCGGGTCCGACTATGTGCACGACGTCATCAATATCGCCGCCGAGCCGGCTGTGAGCTTGCATGTGTACGGGCCGCGCCTCGAAGCCATGACCTACTACCGCATCAATGATCAGTCGGGGAGGCTGATTCCGGATCGGTTGGAGCGACTGGAGCCAATCGCCGCTGCGATGCCGCTGACGGGGCCGCTCCCATGAGCGTCTCCAACATCGATCGTCAGATCGCCGAGGCCCGGGCTCGGCTTCGTCGCCTGGACCCTAGGCAAGCAGCGGCCGCCGTGCAGGCTGGCGCGCTGCTGGTCGACATCCGCCCGGCGGAGCAGCGCCGGCGGGAGGGCGTCGTTCCCGCCGCCGTCGCCATCGAGCGGAACGTCCTCGAGTGGCGTCTCGATCCGACGAGCGAAGCTCGCACCACATCGCTCGCCGGCCCCGACCACATCATCGTGGTGCTCTGCTCCGAGGGCTACGCATCGAGCCTTGCTGCCGTGTCCCTCCATGCCATCGGGCTCCGCGCCGCGACCGATGTGATCGGAGGATTTCGGGCCTGGGCGGCGGCGGGACTTCCCATCTGCCGGGCGTCAGGCCGTCTGGGCGGCCTTGCGTAGCTCGGCCAGCGCGTCGTCGAGGTGGTCGGCCAGGTCCCACAGGTCGGGCATGGTCTCCCGGCAGGCGACGAGGCCGAAGCCCAACCGGTCCAGGTAGCTCCACACCGTGACGTTGAGCCCGATCCCCTCGAGGATGGGACCCATCGAGTAGATGTCGAGCAGCCGCCCTCCCGCGATGTGGAGCGGCTGGCGGGGCCCAGGCACGTTGGAGATGACCAGGTTGATGGGCGGGCGGTGGCGATCGGCCAGCCTCAGCCGCGAGTACAGGCGCATCCAGGCCGAGAAGAGGAGCGGCGGCGTGATCTCGCTCCAATCGATGAGCAGCTCGGCGCCGAGCGCGTGCTGCACTTCTTTGGCCGCCTGGGTCACGTCGTGGATGGCCCGCAGGCGCTCGACCGGGTCGGCGATGTCGGTCCGCAGCGACGTGAACAGGTTGGAGACTCTGTTGCCGGCCAGGCGCTGCTCCTGGTCGGTGGTGCCGGCCGACACGGGTACGCCGGCGAGCAGGGGCCGATCGGGTAGCTCCCCCCGCTCATCGAGGTAGCGCCGGAGGGCGCCCGCGCACAATGCCAGGACCACGTCGTTGACCGTGACGTCGAAGGCCCGGCGGACGACCTTGACCTCGTCGAGTGGGAGCGAGGCCATGGCAAACCACCGGTTCGGGGTCAGGGCCCGGTTGAACGACGTGCGCGGCGTGCTGAACGGAAGGGGCGGCGAGAGGGCGCCCGAACGCCGCCGGCGGACTACAGCGGCGAACCCCGAGGCCGTCCTGCCCAGGAGGCCAGGCAGGCCGGCGAGGCTGCGGAGCAGGTCCCGCACGGCATCGACCAGCCGCTCGGCGGGCGCCGGGATCGGCTCGGGCCGCCAGGACGCCCGCGCCGCGGCGACCGGCCCGGGGTCGGGCGATTCCTCGGACTGATCTCCCGCGTCGGCTGCGTCCTCGGGCCGACCTCCCGGGTCGGCTGCACCCCGGGGCCGACCTTCCGGGTCGGCCTCGGCCTGGAGGAGGTTGGCGAGCATGGCGGCGGCGGCCACCCCGTCGGCCGCGGCGTGGTGGATCTTGGCCACGAAGCCGATGTGGCCGTGCTCGACGCCCTCGACGACCCACAGCTCCCAGAGCGGGTAGCGACGGTCGAGCTGGCGGCTGGCGATGTCGGAGATCAGCTCGCTGAGCTGGCGAGGCCCACCGGGCGCGGCGATCTCGGCCCTATGCAGGTGATGGGCCAGGTCGAACTCGGGATCCTCGACCCACAGGGGATGGTGCAGCCCCCCGGGAACCTCGACCAGGCGACGCCGAAACGGCGGGAGCAGATGCAGTCGTTCCCCGAGCACCTCGCCGACCCGAGCGAACGAGTACCCGCCGGGCGCCGTCGCGGGGTCGACGATCGAGATCTTCAGGGTGTGCATATGCAGCGTCGGGGTCTCCATGTACAAGAACCCGGCGTCGATGCCGGAGAGCCGTTCCACGGCGCGTCAGGCCGGGGCCGGGACCGCTGCCGACTCGGTCAGGCCAGAGCTGGCGAGGGACGCGTCGACGAAGTCGCCGAGCGTGCGCGTCCAGAAGAACCCCACGTGATTGCCCGGGTACCAGTGGATCGTGGGTCGGCCCCAGTGGAGCCACAACCGCTGGGCCTGCCCGGGAGTGGCCAGGCGGTCGGCCAGCCCCGCGTAGATGAACCGGTCCCGGAGCGGGACACGGGGCTCGAACGCCAGTGGCGAGATCACACGGTGGATCCGGTCGGCCTCTTCGCCGGCGAGATGGTGCTCAGCCGCCCGGCGCCGTACGTGCGGCGGAGAATGGTGGAAGAACAGGCGCGGCAGGTCGGCCGCCGGGATGCCGGCGATGACGCAGTCCAAGCCGTCCTCCAGGCCGGCCAGGAGGGCGGCCGTGTACCCGCCGAGGGAGATGCCGTAGAGGCCGATCGCGGGCGCCCCCTCGTTGCGCACCCAGCTCAACAGCCGGCGCGCGTCCCAGACGCCCTGGGCGATCCCGTGGATGCTGTTGAGGACGTCGAATGACAGCAGGCTGTCGGACCCAAGCCGGCTGAGCTTGCGGGGGCCGTGGCAGGGCATCACCGGCAGGAGGAGGTTGAGCCCGAGCTCGCGGTGCAGGCGCAGGGCCCGAAAGGCGGGGAGGTCGAGCATGGCGCTCCCGGTCCCGAACCCGTGGAAGCACACCAGCCAGGGGCGAGGCCGGCCAGGATGGCGCAGGACCCATGCGTGGGCCGTCCGATTCGGCGTTGCCGCCTGCCACCGCTGCGCACCGGGCTCGCCGGCGTGCGGTTCGTAGCCGCTCTCGAACGAGAGGTGCTCGTACGGGATCCCCCGCGTCCAGGCCAGGTCGAGCGGCCGACAGCCTTCGATGGCGGGCGCCGAGAGCGCCGGAGGGTCGGGATGGTACGAGGACGGGTCAGCCACCCAGCCCCGACGCTCGAAGAGCTCGGCCGCCTCGAGCACTTCCTGTCCGACCCGCTCGTAGTCGGCGCGGTGCGGGTAGCGCTTGGGGCTCTTCATCATGGCCAGGAGGAGCTCGTCGACCGCCACCTGGGCAGCCAGCCCTGCGCTCGGCGGCGGTGCGGGAGGATGGGAGTCGAGCGGTGCACGCCGGCTGCGTGCCCACGAGCGGGCCACGAAGGCAGCGGTGCGCGGCGCGGTCATGGCGATGCGCACTGGCGGATCGGCTGCTCTCCGTATCCGCCGGTAGACCTCCGCCGGCAGTGGCCTCCCAGCCGGCGCCGGCTGCGGCCCCGGCTGGCCCTCACCCCCACCAAGTAGCATGCATCTGATGGTACGTCAGGATGCTGGGGATCCGACACGACCACCTTGGACGTTCAATCTCTGTGATCTCTTCGAGCTGGTGGCCGACGCAATTCCCGACCACCAGGCGATGGTGGCCGGTGGTCGCCGGCTGACGTATCGCGAGCTCGACGACCGGGCCAACCGACTGGCCCACCGACTGCTGGCCGCAGGCGTCGGCGCAGGCGACCACGTTGGGCTCCAGCTGCTCAACGGCACCGAGTACGTCGAGGGCATGCTGGGCGCCTTCAAGATCAGGGCCGTCCCCATCAACATCAACTACCGCTATGTCGACGGCGAGCTCGCTCACCTGTTCGACGACGCAGACCTCGTCGCCGTCGTTGCCCACCGGCAGTTCTCCCCCCGCGTCGGCGCCATCGCCAGCGCCCTGCCCCAGCTCCACACCCTGCTCGTCGTCGACGACGGTACCGATGCGGCGCCGCCTCCGGGCGCCCTCCGCTATGAGGACGCGCTGGGGCACGCGTCACCCCACCGGGACTTCGCACCGCGCTCGGGCGACGACATCTACTGCGCCTATACGGGGGGCACCACGGGGATGCCGAAGGGCGTCCTCTGGCGCCACGAGGACATCTTCTTCGCCGCCATGGGCGGCGGCGACCCGCTCCAGGCGGGCAACTTCATCAGCCGGCCAGAGGAGCTGGTTGACCGCCTGCTCGATCCCGGGATGGTCACCCTTGCCACCCCTCCCCTCATGCACGTCAGCGCCCACTGGCTCGCGTTCACGTCGCTCTTCAGCGGCGGGCGCCTGGTGGTGACACCCCAGGGACGCTTCGATCCCGAGACAGTCTGGAGCCTGATCGACCGGGAGAAGGTGAACGTCCTGGTGATCGTCGGCGACGCCATGGCCCGGCCCCTGGCCGAGGCCCTCCAGGAGGCACCGCACGACACCTCGACCCTGATCGTCATCGGATCCGGAGGGGCCATCCTTTCTCCATCGACCAAGCAGGCGCTGTCCGCCCTCGTGCCGAACGCGCTCATCGTGGACGGCTTCGGAGCGTCGGAGACGGGCACGGTAGGCAGCCGGTCGAGCCTTCCGGGCTCGTCGGCGGAGGACGAGCTTCCCAGGTTCACCCTCAACGACCAGACGACCGTGCTCGACGACCGGCTCCGGCCGGTGGTTCCCGGCTCTGACGCCACGGGCAGGCTTGCCCGCCGGGGGCACATCCCTCTCGGCTACTACAAGGACGAGGCCAAGACGGCGAGCACCTTCGTCGAGGTCGACGGCGTCCGTTGGGTGCTCCCCGGCGACATGGCCAAGGTCGATGAAGACGGGACCGTCGTGCTGCTCGGTCGGGGCTCGGGGAGCATCAACACCGGTGGCGAGAAGGTCTACCCCGAGGAGGTCGAGGCCGTCCTCAAGGGCCATCCCTCCGTCTTCGACACCGTCGTCGTCGGCGTACCGGACGAGCGCTGGGGCGAACGGGTGGTCGCCGTGGTGGAGCCCCGCAGCAACCAACAGCCGACGCTCAATGACATCCAGTCCTGGAGCCGGACACGAATGGCCGGCTACAAGGTCCCCCGCCAGCTGTCGGTGGTGGACAAGATCCTTCGTTCGCCCAGCGGCAAGGCCGACTACCGCTGGGCCCGCGACCGGGCCTGCGAGCCGGTCACATCACCAAAGGGGGCATGAGATGCGGCGGCTGTCTGGTCTGGACGCCATGTTCCTGTACGCCGAGACACCGTCGATGCATATGCACGTGACGGGTGTGATCCTCCTCGACCCGTCGACGATGCCTGGGGGCTACTCGATCGACACGGTGAGGCACATGCTGACCAGCCGGATGCATCTCCTGCCGCCGTTTCGCGAGCGGGTCATGACCGTTCCCTTCCAGCTGGCCCATCCCCTTCTCATCGAGGACCCGGCATTCGACATCGACAACCATCTCTTCCGGATCGGCGTCCCGGCTCCGGGAAGGCTCGAGGAGCTGGCCGAGCTGGTAGGCAACATCGCCAGCCGCCCCCTCGACCGGAGCAAGCCCCTGTGGGAGATGTGGGTGGCCGAGGGCCTCGAGCACGGCTACGTGGCCCTCATCGCCAAGATGCACCACTGCGTGATCGACGGAGTGTCGGGCGCGGACCTCATGGTGCACCTGTTCGACCTCGAGCCCGACGCCCGCGTCGAAGCGCCGGCGCAGGAGTGGGAGCCAGAGCACAAGCCGTCGGATGTCGAGCTCGTCACGCACTCGGTCGCCTCCCGCGTCCGTCATTGGCCGCAGGTGTTCCCGACCATCGCCCGGACCGGCCGGTCGGCCCTCGAACTGCTCCGGGTGGTCCGGCGCAGCGAGGGGCCAGGGGCCACGCTTCCCTTCACCGCTCCCCGCACGAGCTTCAGCGGCGCGGTCACACCCCACCGGGCAGTCGCCTTCGGGAAGGCCTCCCTCGACGACTTCAAGCTGGTGAAGAAGGCCTACGGCACGACGGTCAACGACGTGGTGCTGGCCGCCTGCGCCGGCACCATGCGCAAGTGGCTGATCGCCCACGACGACCTGCCCGACAAGTCCCTGGTGGCGTCCGTGCCCGTCTCGATCCGTAGCGAGGAGAAGCAGGACCAACCCGGGAATCAGCTCTCGGCCATGTTCGTCGGACTGCCGGTGCACATCGAGGACCCGATCGAGCGGCTCTTGCACATCCGAGGCGACACCAAGTCAGCCAAGGACGTCCACGGTGCGATCGGCGCCGATGCCCTCCAGAACTGGGCCGAGTTCGCGGCACCGGCCGTCTTCGCCCGCGCCGCCCGCTTCTACTCGGCCAGCAAGCTGGCTGACCGCCACCCGGTCGTGCACAACCTGGTCATCTCCAACGTGCCCGGACCGCCGGTCCCCCTCTACAGCGCCGGCGCCCGCGTGCTGGCCGTCTACCCGTTCGGCCCGATCCTCGAAGGAGCCGGTCTCAACCTCACCGTGCTCTCCAACATGGGCTCGATCGACTTCGGCGCCATCGCCTGCCGCGAGATGGTCCCCGACCTGTGGGACATCGCCACCGGGTTCACCGAGTCGGTCGAGGAGCTGCGCAAGCTGGCGGAGGAACGCCCGGGCGCCTGAGAGGCAGCGGGGAAACTACTTGCGCCTTGTCATGGAACATGAGCGCGGATGAACCTCACTGAATCAGGCAAGTAGTTTCCCCACCGCCTCTGATCAGGAGGCGCCGATGACGTGCGGCGCCTGTGAGCCTTCCACGAGGTCCCGCACCACCGGCCCGAGCTTCGCCGCGTCCCAGCGGTCCTCCTGATCAACGGACGGCCCGCGTCGCCACCCCTCGGCGACGGCGATGAGGCCACCGCCGACCTCGAAGACCCGCCCGGTGACGCCCTTGGCCTCGGGGCTGCCCAGCCAGGTGACCAGGGGCGCCACGTTCTCGGCCGCCATACGGTCGAAGCCCTCCTCGGGCTTGGCCATCATGTCCGGGAACAGCGACTCGGTCATCCGCGTCCGGGCCATAGGGGCGATGGCGTTGGCCGTCACCCCGTAGCGGCCGAGCTCGGCCGAGGCCACGAGCGTGAAGGCGGCGATGCCGGCCTTGGCCGTGGAGTAGTTGGTCTGGCCCACGTTGCCGAAGAGCCCGGCCGCCGAGCTGGTGTTGATGATCCTGGCGTCGGCCGTCTGACCCGCTTTAGCCAGCTCGCGCCAGTGGTTGGCGGCGTGGTGGCTGACGCAGAACGTTCCCTTCAGATGGACCCTGACGACCAGGTCCCAGTCCTGCTCGGTCATGCTCACGAGCATCCGGTCGCGCAGGATGCCGGCGTTGTT
>DASXCO010000129.1 GCA_036491125.1 Acidimicrobiales bacterium
GGCGCCCGCTGCACCCGGACCTCCGCGCAACCGGACCTGAGCCTCGACACGGCCGACCTGGCCGCCACCTTCCTCGGCGGCGTCGGCCTCGGGCCGCTCGTCCGCGCCGGTCGGGTCGCCGAACGGGTCGCCGGCGCCGCCCCTTCCGCCCACGCGGCCATGGCGTGGGACCCTCAACCGTGGGCCGTGACCTTCTTTTGACCTTTTAAGATCCGCCTCCAAGTGCCCGCGGGCACCGGTCCACACCTGGGAGGTCCACAATGATCGCCGCCTTCTCGCTTACCCCGCTCGGCGTCGGGGAGTCGGTCGGCGAGCTGGTGGCCGAGGCGGTCAAGGTCGTACGCGACAGCGGGCTCCCCTCGGAGACCAACGCCATGTTCACCAACATCGAAGGCGAATGGGACGAGGTGATGCCGGTCATCAAGGCCTGCGTGGACCGTATCGCCGAGCGGGCTCCCAGGGTGAGCCTGGTCATGAAGATCGACTTCCGTCCGGGCCACGACGACGCCATGACCACGAAGATGCAATCGGTGCTACGGCACCTCGATTGACGACATGGCGGTCGTGCTCGCCATCGACGCCGGCACCACGGGCGTGCGGGCGCTGGCCGTGGACGAAAACGGATCTCCCGTGCTCTCCTCGTACCGGGAGCTGACCCAGCACTATCCCCGACCCGGTTGGGTCGAGCACGACGCCGACGAGATCTGGCACGCCGTGCAGCACGTGCTGGCGACGGTCAGCGCCCAGATAGCCGATCGACACGAGCCGGTCGCGGCCATCGGCATGACCAACCAGCGCGAGACGGCCGTGGCGTGGGATCGCGCCACCGGCCGACCCCTCCATCGGGCACTCGTGTGGCAGGACCGCCGCACCGCCGGCCGGTGCGATGCCCTCCGGGATGCCGGTTATCTGCCTCTGGTGCGGGACCGCACCGGCCTGGTCCTGGACCCCTACTTCTCGGCTACCAAGTTCGAGTGGCTGCTCACCGAGGGCGGCGTCGAGCGAAGTCCCGAGCTGACGCTCGGAACGGTGGATTCGTGGGTGCTCTGGAACCTGACCGGTGGGCCGGTCGGCGGAGTCCACGCCACCGACCCGTCCAACGCCAGCCGCACGCTCCTCTACGACATCGTCGAGCGGCGCTGGTCCGAGGAGCTGTGCCAGCTGTTCGACATCCCCGGATCGGCGCTGGCCGAGGTCCGCCCCTCCGCGGGTCGCTTCGGTGCCGTCGCTCCTGGAGCCATCGCCGGCCTCGAGCCCGGCGTGCGAGTGAGCGGGATCGCCGGTGACCAGGCCGCAGCGCTGTTCGGCCAGGCGTGCGTGCGCACGGGCATGACCAAGAACACGTATGGCACCGGAAGCTTCGTCCTCATGAACGTCGGCGCCACCCCCCCGCCCCCCGCCGAGGGGCTGCTCACGAGCGTGGCCTGGCAGCTCGACGCCGGCCTCGGCCGGCCGGGACCCGATGTGGCTTACGCCCTGGAAGGCGCCATCTTCGTCACCGGTGCGGGGATCCAGTGGCTGCGCGACGGCCTCGGCCTCATCTCCGAGGCGGCCGAGATGGGACCGCTGGCCGCCAGCGTCGAGAGCAGCGAGGGCTTGTTCGTGGTGCCCGCCTTCACCGGCCTCGGCAGCCCGTGGTGGGACCCGTACGCCAGGGGCACGGTCGTGGGCCTCACCCGCGGCACGGGGCGGGCCCACATGGCCCGCGCCATCGTGGAGGCGATGGCTTTCCAGACCCGCGACGTCGTCGACGCCATGACCGCCAGCTCGGGCCACGGCGTGCCCAGCCTCCGGGTCGACGGCGGGGCGTCGGTGATGGACCTGCTCCTCCAGATCCAGGCCGACCAGCTCCAGGTCCCGGTCACCCGGCCCCGAGTGGTCGAGACGACCGCCGTGGGCGCGGGTCTCCTCGCCGGCCTGGCCGAGGGCGTCTGGAGCTCCATCGACGAGATCGCCGGGTTGTGGACGCCAGCGGCCGAGATGGTGCCTCGGGCCACGAAGGCCGGGGCCGACACGCATCACCAGGGGTGGCGACGGGCGCTCGAGCGGGCCCGGGCCTGGGCGCCCTCCTGACCGAGGTCGGGGCGAAAGTGGTCGTTGCGCCAGCAGTCGACGCGCCCAATTTCGTCCGACCCGGGGCTAGCAGATGGAGGGATGGGCCTGCTGCGACTCCCTCGTGACCAGCTCGGCCCACCGGTGATCGGCGATGCTGGCCAACACGGCCAGCTGCGCTCGCTCCCGGGACCGGAACGGGCGACCCCGGCGGCCCAGCACCAGGGCCAGGTCGGCCCGGCCCAACGACGCCCAGGCCACGTCGTCGGGTCCGCACTCACCGGCGGCGACCCGCACCGACGAGCGGCTGCCGGCCACGAAGGCGCTGAGCCAGGGACCCGGCGGCGTCACGCCCACGCTGGCCAGCGGGACGGGGCCGTCGAGATCGATCACCGCGGCCCAGTCGGCGTCGAAGACCCGCTGACTGTGCTGGGCCAGGTCGTCGAGGAGGCCGTCGATGGCGTTCTGCTCGACGAGAGCAGCCGCGGTCCCGAGCGCCTCCAGGCCCGCGTCCGGCGCGCTCCGCAGCGAGGGCCGGACATCCTCGATGTCGACCCCATCGACCTCCCCGACCTCGGACAGCATCAGCGACACCCGGTCCGCATCGGGCAGGTCGACGAGGACCTCGTCCACGGCGCGGCCGCCACCGCGCTCGAGAATCTCGACTCCCACCAGATCTCCCCCGACGGCGCCGATGCGGCTCGCCACCGCCCCAAGCGCGCCGGGGCGGTCCGGCACCCAAACCCTCACCAGATAGGTCGGCATGACAGCAGAGCCTACGTAGTCGAGGTTGCTGTCGCGTTTCCAAATCGAGAAGCTGGCGTTATGGGTCGTCAGCGCCTGTGCCGCCGGCCGCTCGGGCCGGCACCGTGCTACCCCGCGGCGGCCACCGCTTCGGCCGGCGGGGTCGACCGCACCCGGCTCTCCTCGGCCGCGCCCACCACCGCCTTGCGGGCCGCGTAGTTGTCCATGTACTCCTGTCGCGACTGTTGGGCGAGCTCGAACATGATCTCGTCGGTGATCTGGCGGAGGACTCTCGGGTCGTCGGCCCGGCCGTGATATCGCTCGAAGCTCATCGGTGCCGAGAACCGGATGGTCACGGGCATGAACACGCGGGGCCGCACCTGGCCGATGGGCTGGAGCTCGCGCGTGCCGACCATGGCGACGGCCAGCACCGGTGTCTTGCAGTTGAGGGCCAGCCGGGCCACGCCCGTGTGGCCGCGGTGCAAACGCCCGTCGGGAGAGCGCGTGCCTTCCGGATAGATGCCGAACAGCTCTCCCCGACTCAGCACCTCGCGGGCGGCGTCCAGGGCGCCCTGGGCCGCCGAGCCTCCCTCCCGCTTGACCGGGATCTGTCCGAGGGCCCGGAAGAACCAGGCCGACTTCGGGTCGTCGAAGTACTCGGCCTTGGCCACGAACGTCAACCGACGTCGCAGCACGAGGGGCAGGAAGATGGAATCGGAGAACGAGAGATGGTTGCTGGCCAGGATGGCCGGCCCAGACCGGGGGACGTGCTCGAGACCCTCCACCCTGACCCGGTAGAAGAAGCGCAACACCGGCGTCAGGACGGCCTTCAGGGCCCAGTACAACATCATGACTCCCATCTTGCCGTCACCGTCGTCC
>DASXCO010000130.1 GCA_036491125.1 Acidimicrobiales bacterium
GCCACCTCGATGGCACTGGCGACCCGGCGCAGGGCCCCTGCCTCCGGCGGGATGCACGCCGCAAGCCAGGCTCGTTCCTCCTCGTCGTCCAGGTCGAGCGGATTGAGGTCGACGCCGACGCGGTGATCGATCGTTGCCGGCGGAGGCAGCAGGGGGCGCAAGGGTCCCTGGAGCTCGCAATCGATGCGGACTTGGGAATCCGAGGCCCCCCATTGTCGCCCATCGCTCAGGCCGTAGTGGTACCGGTCGAGGTAGAGCCCGAGTCCCGATCCCGTGCCGACGTCGACGAGGGCGATGTTGCGGCCGGGCTGCATCCGTTGAAGAACCCCCAGTGCCAGGGCCACCTGGGTACAACGGGCGACCTCGTTCATCTGGTAGACGCGCTCGCTCTGGACCTGGGCGAGCTCGTCATGGTGCTCGAGACAGAAGGCGCGGTAGCGGCTTGCGAACTGGTCGTCGAGTGGCGGTTGGACGCCACCGGCGATTGGGAAGTAGGCGCCGAAACGATCGCCACGATGTCGCGCCGCGACACGTTGGACGGACGCCACGAATAGCAGGGGCGGCAGACGCTCCGGCGGGATGGAGGAGGCCAGCTCCGACAACTGCGTGTCGCCGGCAAGGCACTCGAAGAGCGACGCCGTCAATCGCCACGTCGGCGCGGCGTCGGGGCCGGACCATCCTCGGGCGACCTGCAGCGCCTCGTCGCGGATGCGCGCGATCGCACGCTCGTCGGTCACACCGACTGTCTAGCTCCACGGGCGGCCGGACCGCCGACTGTCTATCCTCGGGCTGGTGAGAGCCCTTCTCTACGGCGTTCGTCCCGATCGGCAGCCGCCGACCGAGGAGGACAACCGCCTCCTCGAGGGACTGGCAGGGACCCCGATGCGACTGGTCGACATGGACGACCCGGCGTTCCTCGCTCCCGACTGGGTCGTCACCCGCCCCCGGTTGACGGGCATCTGCGGATCGGACGCCAAGCAGGTCTTCATGGACTGGGGCGAGGACATGGTCGGCGACAATCCGATGAAGGGGTTCTTCTCGCTTCCGCAGGTCCTCGGGCACGAGGTCGTCGCCGATGTCGTCGCTCTCGGGCCCGACGCCCAGGGACTCGAGGTGGGCGATCGTGTCGTGCTCAACCCCTGGTTGTCCTGCGGCCCGCGGGGAGTCGACCCGATCTGTCCAGCCTGCCAGGCCGGGGACTACAGCCTGTGCTGGAGCTTCGGCATAGGGCCCCTCGCTCCTGGCATCCACATCGGCACGTCGAGGGACGCCACGGGGGGCTACGCCGATCTCATGCCCGCCCACGACTCGCAGCTGCACCGTGTCCCAGCGACCTTGCCCGACGAGCTCGCCATGCTGGCCGATCCTTTCGCGGTGTCGTTGCACTCGGTCACTCGCCACCCGCCGCCGCCGGGAGGCAAGGCGCTCGTCTACGGCGCCGGCGCGCTCGGGACGACGGCGACGGCCATCCTCCGGGCGCTCCACCCCGATGTCGAGGTCATGGTCGTGGCCCGCTTTGCTGGCCAGGCCGAGGGCATCCGCCGGCTGGGCGCTCGCGTCGTCGAGCACGAGCCCCGAGAGGCGGTGGTCGAACAGGCGGCGGCCTGGTCGGGCGGCGTCCTGTGCGAGTCCGACGGCCTTCCGATGGCCTACCCCGGGGGCGTCGACGTCGTGTACGACACGGTCGGCAAGCCGGAGACGTTCGAAGTCGGCGTCCGTCTGCTCAAGGCCAGAGGCACGCTGGTGAAGTCGGGCGTGCACGGCCCGGCCCGATGGGAGTGGACACCCCTCTACTTCAAGGAGATCTCCTGGGTCGGCTCCAATGCCTTCGGCATCGAGGAGGTGGAGGGGACGCGCCAGCATGGGATCCAGCACTACCTCGACCTTGCCAGCGACGGCCGGGTCGACCTCACCGGCATGCTGACCCACACCTTCCCGCTCGAGCGCTGGCGGGACGCGTTCACGACCCTGGCAACCCAGGATCGCACGGCGGCGGTCAAGGTCGGCTTCGACTTCCGCGCCGCGTCGGCGCCGAGTCAATCGCCCTGAACGCGACAGGAACGGTCGCAGCGACCCTGTTTCGTCGTTCTCGCGGCGATCAGGCCCGATGTAGACGCCCCAGACGCTGCAGGTTCGCTCCGGGCGCCGGCCGCCAGCCGTTCTTGTCGCGTTCCGGCGCGGTTTGCACGCTCGGGCCGTCTCAGACGAGGTCGGTCAGGGCCTCCCACCCTCGCGGGGGTGGTGCCAGGCGCCAGAACTGCTCCGGTACGTTGGCGTCGAGGCGCTCGGAGAGCGCGTGGTCGCGTTGGAGCGGCAGCACCTGGCTCCGGTAGCAGGCGATGGCCTGGCGCTTGCGCGCCATATCGGGTTCCACGGGCACGACGGCGGGAGTCGGCCACAGCCCCGACCGGAAGAGCTTCGCAATCCTCCAGGCCAGCAGCCCGGGCAGGTGCTTGTAGCCGTGGTCCTCGTAGCAGAACCAGGACAGCTCTTGGTGGTCCTCCCGCACGCGCAGGCCGGCCTCGTGGGTGACCACGTGATCGGGGTTCGCCAACCCCATGGGAAGGAAGACCGCGGTGGGAGCGAGCCCGAGCAACGCCTCCTCCAGCGCGGGCGCCACCTGGTCGGGCTTCGTCTGTTCGGCAGGGGAGAGGTACTGGTGATCGGCGAACGGCAGCCGGACCGGTCTGGCCTCGACCAGCGCCAGTGCGGCGTCGTCCTCCTGCCGCCGAACGGCGACGACGTCGTCGCCCGCCCGGAACCCGCCAGCGGCGTCCCACGAAGTCGGCTCCGACGGGTAGGCGGGCGGCCACCCACCGAACACCGTGACGACGACAGACGCTGCGTAGGTCGACAGCAGGTGCGCGGCGCCGAGGACGCCGTCGTCGAAGTGGGGCGACACCACCGCGATCCGGGCCAGCTCGCCCGGCTGGACGAGTCCCCAGGTGGGCTCCTCGAAGGTCACGCCACTCCTTCTGCTCCGGGGTGTCCCCCCGGACGTCGGGCGCGCTCAGCCTAGACACCCCACCCGCGGAACGAGCATGTGAGCCGCCGGCCCGTCAGGTGAGGGCGAGGGGCTCGACGAGATGCTCCAGCTTGTCGGGGTTGCGGACCAGCCAGATCGCCGCGACCCGTTC
This sequence comes from Acidimicrobiales bacterium, assembly GCA_036491125.1. Taxonomy (NCBI): domain Bacteria; kingdom Bacillati; phylum Actinomycetota; class Acidimicrobiia; order Acidimicrobiales; species Acidimicrobiales bacterium. The sequence continues at coordinate 3,138 of DASXCO010000130.1, forward strand.
ATCTTCGACCTCGAAGGCGGCGGCGAAGTCGACGGCGCCGTCAACACTGACGACGAAGCCTGGATCGCCGTTGATCGACGAGGGGACGACCTGGGCCTCTCCGTAGGATCGCCGGGCCAGGTTGGTGAGGAGCCGCACGATCCGATCGGCACCGACGACAGGTCGGCGGGCGGCCCGTCGTTTGGGGCCGCCGTCCGAGACCAGGACCGCATCCGGGGCGATCCGTGCCAGCGCGGCAGTCACGTCGCCCTGGGCGACGGCCATGACGAGCTCGTCGACGACCCTCCGCTCGGTACGGATGGCCGGACGACCGCCGCCCTCACGGAGGCGGTGGCGGGCCCGGCTGGCGATCTGCCGGCACGCCACCTCGGACTTGTTGACGGTGGCTGCGACCTCGGTGAACGGCACTTCGAACACCTCGACCAGGAGAAAGACGGCTCGTTCAACAGGCCTCAGCCGGTCGAGAAGGGTCAGGAACCCGAGGGTCAGCGATTCCGACATCTCGGCGACCTCTTCGGGTCCGGGCGCCACGACGACCGGCTCAGGGAGCCAAGGGCCTGGGTACTCTTCCCGTCGCCGACGGGAGGTCCGCAGCCGATCGAGCGCCAGGCGGGTGGTCACCGTGGTGAGCCAGGCTGCGGGCCTGTTCAACGTCGTCGCGTCGGTCGCTTGCCAGCGCAACCATGCTTCCTGGACCACGTCCTCGGCGTCGGCCACGATGCCCAGCATCCGATAGGCAAGGCCGAGAAGCTGGGGCCGCTGGCGTTCGAAGATGTCGATCGCGCCTCCATCGTGGCGGCGTGGGGTGGTCACGCCACCATGGTGGCCGAGGTCGAGAGCCGACGGAGCGCCGCCGTGCCGGCCTCTCGGGCACTGGCGAGGGAGGCGTCGGCGAGCAGTCCCACCGGGCCGACCCAGTCACCGGCCAAGAAGACCCCCGGCATGCCAGTGGCGCTGACCGCGGGCCGGCCCTGCAACCCTCCCCGGTCGGCTCGCGGGAGGACGCCGGTCACGACCATGCGGGCGAGGAACCTCGACGCCAGGACGTCCGGGTCGTGGACGCCGATCTGAGAGAGATGGCGTTCGAGCTGGGGCCTGTCCTCGGCCGCGCTTCGGGCCTGATAGCGAACGATCGCCACCACGCCTTGGCCGTATGGGGCCTGGCGGGCCGGCGGGGATTGCGTAGTGCCGTACAGAGGCTGGTCGACGCCGAGCACATAGCCGGGACTGGGAACGTGGGCCACACCGACGTCGAGGCAGGCGGCGGTCACGGGCTCGCCCAGCTCCCCCCAGTCAGGGTCGGAGGGCAGCATCGACCGGGCCACGTCCGGCGTGCCGGCTGCCAGCACCACGGTGCGCGCGGTCAGGACACCGTCATCGGTCCGGACTGCGACCTTGCCCGATGTCGCGTCGAGCCCGCGGACGGCCGTGCCGCTTCGGACCTCGACGAGGCGCCTGAGGCCGTCGACCAGCTGGCCCCATCCACCATCTAGATAGATGACGCCACCGTTCGCGGCCGACTGCAACTGGGCGACAGCGGCGTCGGCACCGAAGTGGTCCTGGTCTGCCACGTACGTCGAGAGACGGAGCTGGGCCCTGGCCAGAGCTTCGGTATCCGGCCGGAGGCTCTGGCCGGCGAGCCAGCTCGACACCGACGTGCCCTCGAGCTTGGCGGTGTCGATACGCGGCAAGAGCCCGAGAAGGCGGGCGTACTGGGCCTTGCTGCGACCACCGAGGGCGGTCGTACGCATGAGGGTCGCAGGACCGCTCGGCATGAGGTGCTGCTCGCCGTTCATGAGGAGCCGGTAACGGCCGAGGGGCGGTTTCGACCCTCTCGGGCGCACGCCAAGCGAGCGAAGGACCGCCATCGCAGGACCGCCCACATAGAGAGCATGGCCTCCCTGGTTGAACAGGAAAGGTCGCCGCTCGGTCGTCCGGGCTCGACCGCCGGGCTGATGAGCCTCCAGCACGACGGTGTCCGCGCCACCTGCTGCAGCGGTGGCACCCGCCGCCAGCCCGGACAACCCACCACCGACCACAATCACATCCCGATCAGTTGTCATACTGTGTCGACGCCGCGACGGACGCAATTGTGACAACTCCAAGCGAGTGACCCGTTTGTGGCGACCTCGGCAGGCTGCTACCCGACGGCTGAGGGGGCTACCGTTGGTAAGTCTTCCATGACCGATCCCCGACCCCTGCCCACAGCCGTGCGCCGGCCATCCGCCGGCCTCGACGACTCGGTAGGGGCGAGTCGCAGAGGGGTCGTGGCACCCCGCCCCGTGGCGTTCTGGCTCGTCGCCTACGTGTTCGCGACAACCATGCTCGGCACGACGCTGCCGACGCCCCTCTACGTCATCTACCAGGGTCAATGGCATTTCTCGTCGGGGATCGTCACGGTCATCTTCGCGACCTACGCCGCGGGGGTGCTCGCCGCGCTCCTTCTGGCCGGACGATCCTCGGACCAGGTGGGGCGGCGGCGCGTGCTGTTCACCGCCCTGGCTCTGAGCGCGGTGAGCACGGTCGTGTTCATCCTCGCCCCCAGCCTGGCGTGGCTCTTCGTCGGCCGCGTCCTGTCGGGGCTGTCCGCTGGACTGGTGACGGGGACGGCCACCGCCGCCCTCACCGAGCTGCTCGTGGCCTCGTCCTCATTACGGGCTTCGCGGGTGGCGACGGCTGCCAACATGGGGGGCCTGGGTCTCGGTCCGCTCGTCGCCGGGCTCTTCGCGCAGTTCGGCCCGAACCCCACGGTGCTGGTGTTCGAGGTCTATCTGGCTGTGCTGGCGGTCGCTGCGGTCGCGCTGGCCGCCGTCCCCGAGACGGTGCGCCAACGCCAGCCTCTGACGCTTCGGTTCACCGGCCTCGGGATCCCGGCGATGGGTCGAAGCGAGTTCATTGCCGCCGGGGTGGCGGGCTTCGCCGCATTCTCACTCCTCGGTTTGTTCACTTCCCTGGCTCCGACGTTTCTCGGCGGCATACTCCACGAGCACAGCCGGGCAGTGAGTGGTGTCGTCGTGTTCCTCATCTTCGCCGCCGCCACGGTCACCCAGCTGCTGGTCGCTGGCTTCCCGAGCCGCCCCGTCGTCCTGTCGGGGCTCGTCTTGTTCCTCGCCGGACTGGCGTTGATCGTGGCCGCACTCTCACAGGCCTCAATGCCCCTGTTCCTCACCGGGACCGTCGTCGGCGGCGTGGCCGTCGGCGCCGTGTTCATCGGAAGCCTGTCGACGGCCAATCGTTTAGCGCCGGCCGAGATCCGGGGGCGGGTCGTCTCCACCTACTTCGTCTTCGCCTACGTCGGTCTGACCATCCCGGTGATTGGTGTCGGCATCGCATCCGAGCACGTCGGAGACTTCCGTGCCGTGCTCGTCTGCGCGATCGTGCTCGCCGTGTTGTGCGCACTCGCCGCCGTGGGCATCGGCAGGACGAATGGTGAGCGTCGAGCTGAGAGCCAGAGCAGCTGAGGCTTTCTAGCCGCTCGACGGGCTGGTGGCGCCGATACGAGGCCAGAAAACAGGGCTTCCACGTCCTCCAGCCCCCTGGCCAAGTCTGGATCCGGCTCCAGGCTGAGGACATAGCGGGCCAACGCCACCCGGCGTTCAGCCACGGACCAGTGGACGTCGTCTTGATTCGCCCAGTCGGGGAGGGGCACGTGGTGAAGGCCCGCTTCGAGCTCGGCGAGGCGGTCGAGCAACCTGGGAATTCGCCACGGCCGGGCGGTCATGGCAGCCCTCATCGTGTCGCCGGGTACCCGTTCCATGACCTGGAGCGGCCCGTCGACCACCTCGCCGGGTGGGAAGACGGCGCGGCGATCGCCTTCTTCCAGCATCCCGGCACAACCGCGGAGCCTCCGCTGAAGCCCTATGCGAACGCGGCCTGGCACGGCTGCTGACCCGGGCGGATTCGAGCTGGCCGGGTGCAGCGGGGCGGCCAGGATTAAGATCACGAGAATGGCCAGCACGGCATCAAAGGCTCCGGTACGCGATCTTGAGGCCGTCATCGTGGGCGCCGGCTTCTCCGGGATCTACATGCTTCACCAGCTGCGGGATGTGCTCGGGCTCTCTGCCCGGGTCTTCGAGCAGGGTGATGGGGTGGGCGGGACCTGGTACTGGAATCGTTACCCGGGCGCGCGGTGCGATTCCGAGAGCTACTACTACTCGTACTCGTTCTCCGAGGAGCTCCAGCAGGAGTGGGTCTGGAGCAGCAAGTATCCCGAACAGCCCGAGATCCTGCGCTACCTCGAGCACGTCGCCGACCGGTTCGACCTACGCCGTGACATCCAGCTCGGCACCCGGGTGACGAGAGCGGTGTTCAGGGAGGAGAGCGACGACTGGGAGGTCCACACCGACCGGGGTGACGTCGTGACTGCTCACTTCTTCATCAGCGCTGTCGGGTGTCTGTCGGCGGCCAACGTTCCTCAACTACCCGGTCTCGAGCGGTTCGGCGGCGAGTGGTACCACACGGGCGCGTGGCCACAGGAACCCGTCGACTTCTCCGGCAAGCGGGTTGGCCTCGTCGGCACCGGCTCGACCGGGATCCAGGCCGTGCCGGTCGTCGCCGCCGAGGCGGGCCATCTCACCGTGTTCCAGCGCACACCCAACTACAGCGTGCCGGCCCGCAACCTGGCGTTGACGCCTGAGCAGATGAGTGAGATCAAGGCCAACTATCGGGCGATCCGCCGCAAGGCAAGGAACTCATTCGCCGGCTTTCCCTACGACCCGAGCGACAAGGGGGCCATGGAGGTCCCTCCGGAGGAGCGGCAGGAGACCTATGAGCGCCTCTGGGCCGAAGAAGGCGGGTTCAAGTTCATCTACGGCTCGTATATGGACCTGCTCTTCAACAAGGCTTCGAACGACACGGCGTCGGAGTTCATCCGGAGCAAGATCCGGCAGATCGTGAAGGACCCCGTCGTGGCCGAGAGGCTCGTGCCCACCGATTACCCGTACGGCACCAAGCGCCCGCCGATCGACACCGACTACTTCCACGCCTTCAACCAGGACAACGTGACGCTCGTAGACCTGAGGAAGACACCGATCACCGAGATCACCAGGGACGGCCTTCGTACTACGGACGCTTCGCACGACCTCGACATCCTGATCTTCGCTACTGGCTTCGACGCCATGACGGGGTCCCTGCTCAAGATCGACGTTGAGGGTCGGGGTGGGCAGCAGTTGCAGGAGAAATGGGAGTCCGGGCCTCGGAGCTACCTAGGCATGCAAGTGGCGGGCTTTCCGAACATGTTCGTCATCACCGGTCCCGGCAGCCCCTCGGTGCTGACCAACATGCCGCTGGCCATCGAGCAGCACGTCGAGTGGATAGGGGAGTGCATCTCTTATCTTCGTGAGCACGGCCTCACTCGTGTCGAGGCCACCGAGGAGGCCGAGGCGGCCTGGGTGGAGCAGGTTCGCCAGGTCGCGGAGGCGACTCTCTTCCCACTCGCGAACTCGTGGTACATAGGCGCCAACATCCCGGGAAAGAGCAGGGTGTTCATGCCCTACGTGGGCGGCTTCGCGCCCTACCGTCGCCACTGCGAGGACGTGGCTGCCAACGGCTACGAGGGGTTCGCGCTTTCGGCTGGCGCCAGCTGAGCTACGACAGCAGCAGGAAGTTTCCGGTTCCCCAGGGTGACGCGGCAACGGCCCGCTCCACCGCCTGGGCACTGTTCCCGGCCTTGAGCGCAGCGACGATCCCGCGGTAGGCGCCACCCCTGAGGGTGTTGACCGTCGCCGTCAGGCCTTGGCTCGAGCTGGTATAGGCCTGCACGCCGATCATGGTGATGGGATGAGAGCCGGGCAAGGGCAGGGTGGTGTTGAGGGGGTTGAACTGCGCCCGGTTGCCGAAACCGCCGCCTTCGGCCGTCTCCCAGGACACGATTGCCAAGAGGTTCTGCGACGTGACAGGTGCACCGATGGCGTTCAACAGCGCCACGGCGAAGTCGTGTGGGGTGTTGATGGCGCCCGAGCTACTGCTGCCGGTGAAGGAGGTCGAAGCAGCCGCCGGTGTCGAGGCGGGCTGGCTCTTCGGCGCTTGAGGCGTGGGGGCGGTCGGGGCCTGCGTCGTGAGTCCGGTGTTGAAGCCGACGAGGGAGTTGATGGTCTGCAGCATCGCCTGGCCGGAGCCCATCGGTCCCGGTGGGTAGAAGCCGATGGTCAGGTGGGGCCCGTTCGACACGCCTACGATCCCGGCGCCGACGGTCGAGATCTGCTGGCCCTGCACGACATGGGCGCCGACCGACACGAGGTTCGGGCCGGCGTGACCGTAGAAGACGATCCGACCGGCCAGGGGTCCCTCGGTGATCTGCAGCACCGGAGTGTTGGGGCCGAACCCGCTGATGCCGGCGGCGATGATCGTCCCTGTGCCCATGGCGTAGAGGGGAGTGCCCCCCGGGGCGACGTAGTCGACACCCTGATCCACCGTGCCGTTGTGCAGGTACTGCCACGGGAGGGGCACTCCTGCGCCGTTCGTGGAGGTGGACGCGGAGTGCACGGAGGTCGACTGGGACTGCTTGTTGGCTGCTTCCGACGCGGCGAGGCCCTCGTAGAAGGCCCGCTCCTGCTGGAGCTTCTGGGCGGCAATCAACCGGGCCAGCCCGTCGTAGAAGGCCTGCTCCTGCTGGAGCTTCTGGGCGGCAATCAACCGGGCCAGCCCGTCGTAGAAGGCCTGCTCCTGCTGGAGCTTCTGGGCGGCAATCAACCGGGCCAGGCCGTCGTAAAAGGCCCGCTGCTGCTGGTTGGCCGGTTGCGTCTGCGCGGCCTCTTGTTGCTGCTGCTGCTGCTGGGCCGCCTTGGCCGCGGCAGCCGCCTGGAGGCCCGCCTGCTGCTTGGCCGCGGCGGCCGCCTGGAGGCCCGCCTGCTGCTGCTGGGCCGCCTTGGCCGCGGCAGCCGCCTGGAGGGCCGCCTGCTGCTGCTGGGCCGCCTTGGCCGCGGCAGCTGCCTGGAGGGCCGCCTGCTGCTGCTGGGCCGCCTTGGCCGCGGCAGCTGCCTGGAGGGCCTGCCGCTCCTGCTGCGCCTGACGGTCCTTGGCCGCCTGTGCTGCCGCAGCCGCCTGCGCCTGCTGGTGCTGCATGAGGGCGAGGCTTGCCGATCGCGTTGTCGCCGCCACCTGCTCTGTGTCGGAGGTGGTCTTCGGTGAGGGCTGTGTGGTCTTCGGTGAGGGCTGCGTGGTCTTCGGTGAGGGCTGCGTGTCTCGAGTCGTTGCACCGCTCGTCGGGCGGTCGGTCGAACCCGAGACGGCGTGGCTACCCGTACGATTGTCCGCCTTGGCGGAGGGAACCATGGTCCCCACGTTGCCGGCTGGTATGGCGCCCGGCTGAGGCAGCGTGGTAGTCACGACCTGGGCCGTGCTGGCGTGGGCGCGAACAGTCGCGGGCTGTGGGTGAATCGCTGCCGGTTGGGTCTCTGCCGTCTTGACGAGTTGGATCGGATCTGACGTCCGGTGAGGGGACGAAGAGCCGGAGACCGGAAGGAGGCTCGGCGTTTGTGACCGAGATTGCTTTGACAGCGCGTTGTACAGGATGACAGCCGCGGAGCTCAATGCGGCGGGCACGATCATGATTGCTGTCATGAGCATGCGAAGCCAACGCCGGGAATGAACTCGCATGTGCCTCCCCTCCTTCTCGCGTGTATGGCGATAGCGATAGCGCCCAGTTACTCGAGACGCGGAGAAACTGTAAACAGTGGAGAAGGTTCTGCCAAGGGGAAATGTTTGGTTTACCTAACGCTGGTTTTCTCATAATGGTCAAGTTAATGTCACGATCATCTTACACGCGTGTGATTTCTTTTCATCATCGGCTTCAGGGGCGGGCTTTAAGGGGAAAGAGACAGGCAACACGACCCGGCCTGTCTCCGCGAGGTCAACCCAGCACTGCACCCGATCCGTCACCCCATCGCCACCGCTCCGCGACGACATCCGCCCCGGCCCGGCGCCCTGCCCGCCAGAAGGAGTGGCTCTCGCCAGCTTCGCCTCGGTAGCGGGTCCGCCCCCGACGGCCGGCCGGCCACTCTCATGAAGTCCCAGCGGGTTCTCGCACCGTCATTGAGCCCGGGTTCGGCTGCGCCCCTCGCCGAGCAGCTCCTGGATCAGGGCCGCCAGCCCACCACAGGTGACTACCAGGCAGAGAGAACACGCCACCTATTTCCATTCATCGAGGTGGCGGCTACCTCCCAGTTCGGCGTGATCTATCGGTCCCGGTTGACCAGTACCCGCGCTACCAGTTGTTCATTACCGCAGAGGGTCCCCCTCGGAGAGTGCGGCCCCTGAACCTTGAGTCGGTCAGGCACTCGTCCGGGACGACGAACGGTCCGGGATGTACGAGTGCCGGCCCCCGTTCGTCGACGACGTCGCGCTGCCGCGCCGCCTGGAAGCGGACCTGCTGGTCGCGTCCGGAGGAGGAGGGGGGGGTGTCTCGATGGCGCGCATCATGCGGGTGGCGCCGACCCAGTCGTGGCGGGCGCCGTCGAGGGGCCAGGACCCGGCGTCGACCGACCGTGTCTCGAGAAGCTCCGGCCCTTCAGTGCTCGGTTCCCTCCTCGGGCTCGTGCGTCGGCGGGCGACACCCGTCAAGCCGGCCACCACCAGGGCCGAACCGGTCAGCAGTCCGGCGAGGACCGGGACCGACCCCCCGAACGGCTCCAGGTCCTCCGCCTCGAGCAGGGAGAGGATGCCGAGGAGGACAAGGGACACGGCGGCGGCGCCCAGCAGGGGCCCCCACTCGACCAGGGGATGAGGCCCAAGGACGGGCTCCTTTCCCGACGGTCTGGCGATTGACCAGCTCATTCAGCGCTCTGCCCCTCGACCCAACGACTTCGACCCAGCAATCTCGAAAGGCCAGAATCTTAGCGCCCGTGACGCGGGCGACTTTCCGGAGGATCGGGCTCGCGTCGCCCCCCGTACGGGGGAGGACGCACCCCTTCGTCAGACGGGGGGAGCTCCTCAACGGAAACGTGACGGTCGTCGCCTCCGCCTGACGTCGCCGGACCGACCAGCCCAGCGCGTTGCGAGAGACTAGAACACAGGCTGCCGATGACCGCGCGACCCAACGTCCTCTTCGTCATCACCGACCAGGAGCGCCACTGGGAATGGATCCCGGGCGAGCTCCGGGACCGCCTCCCGCATCGACGACGGCTGCTCGGCGCCGGCACCGAGTTGACCCGGCACTACACGCACTCCTCGCCCTGTTCGCCCTCCCGGGCCACCCTCGTCACCGGACAGTACGTGCCCGAGCACGGGGTCACCGACAACGTGTTCGTCGAGCCCGCGCACCCCGACCTCCACGACGCCACGCCGACCGTCGGCCGGCTGCTGGGGGAGGCGGGGTACCGGACCGCCTACGTGGGCAAATGGCACCTGTCCTACGGCAACCCCAGGATGGAGCGCTACGGCTACGGCGACTGGCAGGGCGAGGACTGGGCCTGGACCGGACTCGCCGGTACCGGTACCCATTTCGATCCGCTCATCGCCGGGCAGGCGGCCACTTGGCTGCGCGAGCACGGACGCTCACCCACGCCGTGGTTCCTCACCGTCGGTCTCGTCAACCCCCACGACATCCACTGGTACCCGGCCGACCAACCGTGGTACCAGGACGCCCATCGGGAAGAGATCGCGGCGGTCAACGAGATGCTGGCCCCGCCCATCCCCGGTCAACCCGGTGTAGCTCCCTTCACCGATGGCTACGACGAGCTCTTCGACCTCCCGGAGAACTTCGAGGACTCGCTCGACGCCAAGCCTGCGGTGCACAAGCAGTGGCGGTTCGAGGAGCTGCACTCCATCTTCGGGCATCTGGACTATGGCGATGTCCGGAGCTGGCAGCGGGCCCTGGACTACTACTTCAGGCTGCACGAGATGAGCGACGTCCAGCTCGGCATCATCCTGGCGGCGCTCGACGACATCGGTGGCTGGAACGACACGGTGGTGGTCCTGACCAGCGACCACGGGGACATGTGCGGATCCCACGGCCTGGTCAACAAGGGCCCGTTCGCCTACGAGGAGATCATGCATGTCCCGCTCTCGGTGCGGATTCCGGGGGTCACCGCAGAAGGAAGCAGCATGGACGGGCTCACGTCCTCGGCCGACATCGTCCCGACCATCTGCGAGCTGGCCGGCGTGACCGACACCTCGTCGCTGTCGGGCCTGAGCCTCGTCCCGCTCCTCGACGGACGGGAGACATCGGTACGCGACCACGTCCTCTTCGCCCAGAGCCAGGCCTGGTACCGAAGCTGCGTGGCCCACCGCTTCGCGCTCCGTGGCGTCTTCGACGGCCGGTTCAAGTACGTCCACTACTACGGGGTCGGCGGCGGTGTGGACAGCGTCGGTCAGGGCCTGCCCTGGGCGCAGGAGATGACGGTCGGGCCCGATGCCGACCCCTGGGACCAGGAGCACGAGCTCTATGACCTGCACGACGACCCGGGGGAGCTTGTCAACCTGGCCGCCGACGTCTCCCGCAGCAAGGAGGTCCGAGACCGGTTCGAGCACCTGCGCCAACTCGAGGGGTCGGCGTTCACCCACAGCCGTCCCCCCGAACCGAGCGGCGGGTCCAGCCATCAAGCCGGCATGATGGACCGGGCCGAGGAGTTCCGCCAGCGCGGTCGGTAGCCAGAACCCGACCCTCGGGCCGCGGTCCCGCGGAGCAGGTCGCGCTCCACCTCTTGTCGAAATTGGGCGCGATGGCTGCAGACGCGACGCCCACTTTCAGCCCGCGGCCAGAGCACGATCCGCGGGCGCCACGGGGCGCTTGTAGGATGCTGTCTCTGGGCAAGCCGCAGCAGGGAGCGGCGATGATCGCTGGGAGTCGACGGGGCATGGGAGCGGGGCGTCGAGGATCTCGGCTGGTGCCCGGGTCGCGATGGTGGACCACGGCGCCGGCCCTTGCTGGGGCTACCCTCGCGGCCCTGCTGGTCGCCGGTTGTGGCAGCTCAGGCAACCAGGCGGTGCCGACGTCCGGCCGCTCCCGGAGCCCAGCGGCGGGGGCCGCACCGACCACCACGCCCTCGACGCTGATGCCTGCGCCGACCACCGTGCCGCCGACCACCGTGCCACCGACGAACAGGCTCTCGAGCGCACCGGCCACTCCGCCAGCTCCGGCGCCCGCGCCCGCACCCCTCGGTCCCGGTTCCAGCGGGCCGGCCGTCCTTGCCCTGCAGCAGCGATTGACCTCGATGGGCTACTGGATGGGAGCCCCCGACGGGCACTTCGGCGATACGACCACGCAGGCTGTCTACGCCCTCCAGAAGGCCGCTGGTCTCGGTCGTGACGGTCTCGTCGGCCCCGCCACGAGCGCGGCGATCGCCCAGGGTGTCGTTCCGCATCCCCGCAGCACATCGGGTCACGTGATCGAGGTGGACCTCCAGCGCGATCTCCTGATGCTGGTCTCGGACGGCAAGCTCCAGTACGTGCTCAACACCTCGACGGGGGGCGGTTACACGTACACCGACCAGGGGACGACCTCGGTCGCCGACACGCCCGTCGGCCAGTTCCACGTCTTCCGGCAGGTCGACGGGATGGTGACCAACAGTCTCGGCCAGCTCTGGCGGCCCAAGTTCTTCGACGGCGGATTCGCGGTGCACGGCGACAGCGACGTACCTCCGTACCCGGTCTCGCACGGCTGTGCCCGCGTCAGCAATGAGGCGATCGACTGGATCTGGTCCAACAACCTGGCGCCCATCGGCACGGAGGTCTGGGTGTATTGAGCCCTCAACGCCGTCGTGTGACGCTGCCAGTACCGACGGCTAGGTAGCGCCCGACACCACGTGTGAGTGGCTGGTGGCCCGCTGGGGCATGGTCGACGGTGGGGCCAGCGCTGCCGGCTGCGACGAGGTCGTGGGGGGGGAGGTCGGCTGGGGAGCCGCGGCTGAGGGAGAGGTGGCTGCGGGTGACGTGGTAGCGGGGCTCGCCGGTGCCGGGGCGCTGGCGTGACCGGGGGTCGTGTGGGCGACGTAGGCGGCCACGGCACCGACGGCGGCAACGCTGGCCACCGCCAGCGACCTGGTGATCCTCCTGAGCCGACGCAGGGCCTGATCACGGTCGGTGCTCTGCATCGCGCGGCCCGGGTGCGGTCGCCGGGCGAGGCCTCGCTGATCCATGTGTCCGACCGTAAGGGTCGAGCCTTACGGGGACATGAAGCCGGGCGCGTCTCGGCCTTCATGTTGGCTTCAGGAACTTCTCGTAGCTTTGCCACGAGAGGACATCGACCGTGACCCGACCCCCGATATCGTCCGGGCCCCGTTCAAGCACGGGGGAGGGCAACGTTGACGCCGGCGTCGAGGGCAACGCTCGGCTCACCGGGTCCAACTCCGCCCTGCTGATCGCCCTTCTCGCCATCGAGGGGGCGACGATCCTGTCGATCCGGTCGCTGCTCAGTCCCCACGTCTTCGTCGGGATGCTCTTGATCCCCCCGGTGGCGCTCAAGACCGGGAGCACGCTGTACCGTTTCCTGCGCTACTACCAGGGGGTGCCCGCCTACCGCCGAAAGGGCCCGCCCGCATGGGCCCTCCGTCTCCTTGGACCGTTCGTGGTCATCCTGACCGCGGTGGTGCTGGGCAGTGGGGTGGGTCTCATGCTGGTCGCCGACCCTTGGCGACAACGCCTCCTTTTCGTGCACAAGGCCAGCTTCGTGTTGTGGTTCGGCGCCATGACCATCCACGTCCTCGGCCACCTGACGGAGACCGCCCGCTTCGCCCCCAAGGACTGGATCAGCCGGGCGGGACGCCGTTGGCCCAGGGCCAGCGCCCGCCGTTGGGCGCTGGTGGTCAGCCTGCTGGCGGGTGCCCTCCTGGGCTGGTGGTTTCTCGGCCGGGTGGGCAGCTACCTGGCAACGTCTCCCCACGGTCACGGGGGCTGACGACACTGTCGACAGGGCTGGAGTCACCGCCAGTGCCGGATGGCCACGAGACTTCCATGCGAGCTCCGCCGGTGGGGGCGTCGCCGATGCTCCAGCGTCCACCCGTCGACCGCACGACCGAGTCGGCGATTGCCAGCCCGAGGCCGGCCCCTCCCTTCTGGTCCGTCGCCCGATGGAAGCGTTCGAACAGCAGGCCTCGCTCCTCGGGCGGGATGCCGGGGCCACTGTCCTCCACTGCACAGAACGCCCGACCCCCGGATTGTCCCACCACCACCCGGACCACGCCGCCGATGCTCGAGTAGCGACAGGCGTTGTCGAGCAGCGCGCCAATGAGCCGGTCGATCCACTCAGGCGGGGCCTTGACCCGCACCGGAGTCGGGGCGATGTGCTCGACCGAGAGCCGCAGCTCTCGGGCGGCTGCGACGGGAACGAATCGGCCGGCACAGTCCTCGGCGACGGCCAAGAGGTCGAGTGGCTCCTCGCCCGGGCGCAACGGCTCCGAGTCGAACCGAGCCAACCACAGAAGGTCATCGACGATGCGCCTCAGGCGTCTGCCCTCGCCTGCGACCCGCTCGAGGCTGGCCTTGTAGTAGCTGGCGTCACGGTGGTTGCGGAGGGCCAGCCCCACCTCGGCCTCGATGACGCTGAGAGGAGTGCGCAGCTCATGAGAGGCGTCGGCGGTGAACTCCAACTGCCGCCGGCGGGCCTGCTCGACCGGCGCCGAGGCATTGAGCCCGATGGCCAGGGACCCGAAGTACAGCGCGGCCAGCAGTACGGGACCGACCAGGATCTCGGAGGCAATGAGGATCCCCCTCACGTGGGTGGCCTGGGCCAAGCTCTGTCCGGCCACCGCCCAATGGCCCCCCAGCGGCGACGCCGCCAGCCGGAAGGTGCCCGAGCCCAAGGTTGCGGTCGTGGGATGCGTCGTCGACCAGGATCGGCGGGGGAGAGAGGGAGCGTTCGGAGTCACTGCCACTCCTGGCCCTTGTGGGCCGGCGGTCCAGAGGAAGACCGGAGCCTCGTTCGGATCGCCGTCTTCCCGGTCGGCTTCGGACCGGAGGGGCGGCACCTGGTGTCGGGCGTCGGCCAGCCTCTCGTGGAGTCGCTGATCAAGCTCCCCGGTGAGACGATGGCCCACCAGCACATCGAGAGCCAGGACCACAACCACGTAGACCACGGCGATCACCGCCGTGGTGATCGCTGCGACTCGGGCGGCGTGTCCGAGGCGGGGTCTCCAGCGCAACCAAGTCACGAGGGCACCATCCGGTAGCCGACACCCCGTACGGTCTCGATGCTGACCGCGGCTCGGGAGAGCTTGGCCCTCAGGCGGGCGAGGTGTACGTCGATGGTGTTGGACCCTACGGCGTCGGCCTCCTCGTCCCACACCTGGAGGGCGATCGACCGGCGTCCCACCACAGCGGGTGCCCGCCGCAACAGCAACTCGAGGATCGACAGCTCGGTCGTGGTGAGCGAGAGTGCTTCCGCTCCGACTGTCGCCGACCGGCTGGCGGGGTCGAAGACGACGTCGCCACACGAGAGGCGGGGTGCGTGGGCCTCCGGGGGGCGGCGCAGCAGGGCTCGGATGCGGGCCAGCAGCTCCGGAAAGTCGAAAGGCTTGATCAGGTAGTCGTCCGCGCCGGCATCGAGACCGGTCACCCGGTCCGTTGTCGTGTCGCGCGCGGTGAGCATCAGGATCGGCGTAGCCATTCGCCGGGACCGGGCCTCGGTGAGCACGTCGAGGCCGGATCTCTTCGGCATGCGCCAGTCGAGGATGACGACCGAGTAGTCGTAGGAGCGAAGGTAGGCGCTGGCCTGGTCACCGTCGGTCACGGCGTCCACGACGTAGCCATCCTCTCGGAGGCCGCGCTCGACGACCGATCGGAGGCTCTCATCGTCCTCCGCCAACAGGATCCTCATGACAGTCTTGGTCTACCGCACCCAACCTGACAATTGGATGACACGAGGACCCCGCGGTCAGCTGACGTCGGTCAACGAATGGCCGGGCGACGGGATCGCCCGCATGCTCGACCCCTCAGGTGCGGCGGTGGCGCCAACGGGCCTGAGCGCGCCGGATGCTCCCGGCGACACTGTGCGTGACCTGGGACTGGCTCCGTACCTCGCCCGGCCCGGCCAGATAGAGGGGCTGAAGGCCAGGCGGGGGCGCCCAATCCGACACCCAGGCCTGTGGCTCGAAGATCGCCACGACCAGGGCGCAAACGGGCTTACCGGCGCAAGTAGTGCCCCGCAGGTGATAACGGGTTGACTCGAACTGCTCGCCTCGCTTCTCGCACATCGACCCGAGGCTGTTCACCATCTCCGATTGGAGATCAGCCTTGGCAGAACCGTGGTGCTCGACGAAGAGGCCCTTGCGGCTGTGTTGCTGTTGAACCCAGCCAATCCCTGCCCACGCTTCTTCGCCGAGTAGGTCGACCTCCGCTTTGGCCATCACGACGTAGAGTCGATCGCCCCATTCTCCCGTCACCGCCGCCGCCGCGCCGTCAAGATCGAGGATCGATGACCCGGCCGGAATCACCGAGGACAGCTGGATCAGATTGAAATTCCCGATGCCCGCGTTGTCCAACGCCGCGTCGAAGGCGCTCAGTACAGTGGCGCCACTACCGACCGCGGACGTCAGGGCGATCGTACGCGTGCTGGCGCTGATCTGACGCGGCAGCTGCGCACGCGACGGGTGGGTGATGAGTGTCACAGCTCAGAGAAGAGGTAGGCGAAGTACTGCTGCGAATCGAGCTCGACCGTCTCAACCGTTCCCAACCGCTGCCCGACCGTCGCAATGAGCTCCGGCAGGCGCAAGACCCTGACATTGTAGGCGCAGCAATCGAAGGCAGCGATCGCTGAATCAGCCATGACGCGCTTTGACATTTCAGTCAAGAGCATCGTCGCCCAGGAGCCACCTTGTCGATCAGGGCGGACCAACAGAGAGCCAAAGTAGTAGATCGCTCCGCGTGCGAAATGATCGGGGAACCTCGCTTCATAATACGGCGGACTGATCCACGGCACCACCGACAGATCAGCCGCCATGAAGCCGAGAGCGATCGTGTCCTCGGCCCGATCCTTGCACACGAACTTGAGGACCCGCTCGTCCCGCATCTCCATCATGAACTCGTCGTCCGTGAGCGCCTGTCGCGCCGGCGCGAGCCGCTCCAACGAGAGAAACGCCGAGCGGTATATGTCTAGAAACTCCTCGGCGACGGCGAGCGTGACGGTTTGTACCGTCTGGACGCTATTAAGCCGGGTCTCTACGAATGCCATTTTCCCCCCTGTTGCTGCGCAAGTCTGCAGGAGACGTCCGATGTGGGAGAACTACCCGTTCAGCAGATAGTAGTGCTGGGTGGTAGCGTCCGTTGCAGGTAGGGGGTTTCGAGTTGGCTCCAGTTGCTTCCAAGACGTGGGGCCGCTTGGCGGGCGTTGGTGTCATTCTCGTCGTCACGGCGGCCGTATTGCCCGCGGACGTGCAGGGCATCTTCGTTGTCATCGTCGGCCTGCTCGCAGTCACTGCCGTCTATGTTCGGACTTGCCGACGGCTTGTGGATCCCAGACCATGGCAATGGTTCGTGCTCGCCGGCGTCTTGTTCGTCGCTGGGAATGCGATCCTTGTGGGCTGGAGAGTCGCGTCCGGGGCCCCCGCTCCGTTCCCGTCGATCGCCGATCCCTTCTTCTTGGGCGGGTATGTGACCCTGCTGACCGGCGAGATAGTGCTGGTGCGCCGCCGCTCATCAGATGCCGAGAGGGACAATCTCATAGACGCGCTCATGATCACCGCGGTGGTCGGCGTGTTCTTGTGGGCCTTCGTACTCGCACCGGCCGTCCAGGCATCGCAGGTGGCCAGCGATCAGCGAGCGCTCGAGATCGTCTACTCGGTCTTCGACCTGCTCGCGATCGCAGGGGCGACCCGACTGGCGGTCGGATCCGGATTGCGCATCCCCAGCTACTACTTTCTCGCTGCCGCGCTCGGGTGTGTGTTGCTGGCGGATACCTTCATCAGCATCCAGACGGGAGGGTCGGATCGTTCCGTACCAGTGTCGGCGATCTCCTGCCTTACGTTCGTGCTGTTCGCGCTGGCAGGGCTTCACCCCTCGGTCTCTCGTCTGACCGAGCCACCGGCGCCCCGGGAGATCCAACTGACCTCGAGGCGCCTGGCCGTCCTGTGTGCTGCGTTCCTGGTCATCCCCGTCGGTTTCGCGGCTGGTTTTCCTCTGGACGTACGTTTCGACCTTCCGATCCTGATCGTCGGCTCGGTGGTACTCGGCTTGCTGGCGGTGGCCCGCATGGCGGGCCTGGTCCACGCCAAGGAGCGCAAGGCGAATCGGGAGCGGTTGCTCCGTGAGGCCGGCCAGGCGCTGGTCATGTCGACAGATCGGGACCAGCTGTACTACGTCGCAGCGCTCTCGGCGGCTACGCTCACCCAGATCACGGGCAGCGGGGCGTGCGTCAGTGCTGCCACCTGTCAGGACGGGAGGCTTGTCTTCGGCAGCTGGTTGGGGCTCGATGAAGACGTCCTCGAGAGTGCCAGCGTCGCATTGGCTGAGCTACCGGCGCCGGCGAGGCACGCGGTCATGTCCGGCGGGTCGTGTCTGATCGAACCGGAGGGGGCGTCGATCGTCGCGTCGAGGTTGGGCCTGAGCCCGAGCAGGTTCACCAGTCTGCTTCTCGTTCCGCTGAAGGCGAGAGAGCATCCACGTGGGGTGCTCGCGATCGTCTCACCGCGCACCATCGGGCTCGAGCTGCGTCAGTCCATCGAGCTGCTAGCCGGACATGTGACGCTGGCCCTGGAGAGTGCCGCCCTCACGGAGGAGGTCGCCCGTCGTCGCTCCGAGCGCAGGTTCCGTGCCCTGGTCGAGCAGTCATCCGATCTCGTTATCGTCGTCGGCACGGATGGACTCGTCAGCTTTGTCAGCCCGGCCATCCGGACGATCCTTGGGGTGCCGGAGGAAGAGGCGTTGGGCCGGTCTGCGCTTGACCGCGTTCACCCCGACGACCGGGCTCAAGCGGTCGCCCTGCTCGACCGAACGTGGGCCACCGCGGCGGTGACCGGCCGCACCGAGCTCCGAGTGCGCCGGGGCGACGGGCGTTACGCTTGGTTCGAGCTCCACGCCCAGAACCTGGCCGAAGAGGAGGAGATCGGTGGAGCGGTGATCCACGCCCGAGAAGTGACGGATCGGAAGCTGGCCGAGCTTCAACTGTCGGACAGTGAAGCCCGTTTCCGCTCGCTCGTGCAGCACGCGGGAGACGTCGTGATGGTCGTCGACGACAAGCTCCAGTTCAGCTACCTGAGCCCCTCGGTCTTCCGGCTGCTTGGCTACCGCTCCGATGAACTGACGGGAAGCCCCCTGGGCAAGCTGTTCCACGTCAACGACGCTCGACACGCGGTCCGACTGATCTCGACGGGGCGCTCGAAGGGTCGTGAGACGCCCATCGAGCTTCGGATGCGACATGCATCTGGGCGATGGATCAGCGTCGAGACGACGATCACGGATCTGCGCCACGATCCGGCGGTTCGTGGCATCGTCCTCAACGGACGCGACATCGCCGATCGTAAGGCGCTCGAGCACGAACTTCGCTACAAGGCACTCCACGACCTGTTGACAGGGCTCGCAAACCGGTCGCTGTTCATCGAACGGCTCGCGGCGACGCTCAGTAACCTCGACGCCACCATGAGGGCGGCGGTGATTTTCATCGATCTCGACGACTTCAAGACGGTGAACGATGGCATGGGCCACCTGCTCGGTGACGCGCTCTTGATCGACGTGGCCGACCGACTGCGTCGTTGCGTCCGTCCAGGGGACCTGGCCGCCCGGTTGGGGGGCGACGAGTTCGCAGTGTTGATCGAGGGCGTCTCTGGCAGGCGGGAAGCCAGGCGCCTGGGCGAGAGGATCCTGGCGGCGCTGAGTGAGCCGGTGACGCTCGAGGGGCGGGAGCTTCGAATAGGAGCCAGCATCGGCGTGGCATTGACGGGTGCGACGAAGGACACGGATGGAACGGTCAAGGGGCTGCTGCGTGATGCCGACCAGGCCATGTATGGCGCAAAGCTCCGGGGCAAGGGGCGGCTCCAGCTCTTCGATCCGCAGATGCGAACCGAGACCTCCACCCGTCTGGTCCTTACCAACGACCTTGCCACTGCCGTCAAGCGCGGCGAGGTCTTCGCTCACTATCAGCCGATCGTCGATCTCCGGAGCGGCACGCTGATCGGTGCGGAAGCACTTGCGCGCTGGCAGCACCCGACGCGGGGCCTCGTGCCTCCGGACGTGTTCATTCCCATGGCCGAGCAGACCGGGGTCATCATGTCGGTGGGGAAGCTGGTGATCGAGAACGCATGCGCCACCCTCGGTGAGTACAAGCGGATGCATCCCGGCGGATCGTTCCGTATGAGCATCAACCTCTCGACCCGCCAGCTGGAGCACCCCGACATCTCGAAGCAGGTCGCGAGTGCCCTCCGTCGACACAGCCTCGACCCGGGCGACATCACGCTGGAGCTCACCGAGAGTCTCTCGCCGGTCAACGTGGAGCTCGCCACGGCGCGGATGGGTCAGCTGAAGGAAATGGGCGTTCGTCTGGCGATCGACGACTTCGGCGTCGGTTACTCGTCGCTGGCGTACCTCGAGCAGTTTCCGGTCGACGAGCTCAAGATCGATCGCTCATTTATCTCGGCCCTGGAGAGCGGTGGCGACGCCCACATCGTGACCAGCATCATCGGTCTCGCCAAGGCCCGGAGTCTGGGCACGGTCGCCGAGGGCGTCGAGACCTGCGGGGGGGCCAGGGCCCTCGCCAGTCTCGGGTGTGATCTGGCGCAGGGCTTCTACTTCTCGACACCGCTCGGTCCGGTCGAGCTCTCCAAGATGCCCTCGAGAATCTGGCAGGACCCGGAGAGGGAGCCCGTCGGTGTCTGAGCAGGCTGCGGAGGCACCAGCGGCGCCCGCCTGGTCGCCTGCTCATCGCCTGCTCGGAGGCGTCGCAGGCATTGGCGTGATCATCGCGCTATGGCTCTCGAGCGACCTGGTTCTCGCCGCCCCTATCGGGGCGGTGACGAAGCTCGCCGGAGCGTGGTTCGCTTTCGTGCTCTTCTCGGCTGTCTATAGCATCGCCAGCTTCTTGCTGGCGTTGCTGGCAATCCGAGCGTACGAGCGCTTCAGTAGGGGGGAGCCGAGCCGACTGGCCACATGGGTCGACCGCCAGGCGAGCTCGCCGCGGGCTCGCTGGGCGAGGCCGCTCGCCCAAGGTGGTCGGGTCATCGGCTTCGTCGTTGGGAGCGTGCTGGTGGGAGGTGTGCTGATGACATGGTTCCTCCGCTACTCAGGCAGAACTCGGGGTCTCGTCGGTCTCGCGGCGCTGTCTTCCACCATCTTCGGGGTCACGTTCACCGCCACGTACGCCGGCATCTTCCATTTCGTGCTGTAGCACGGGTTGCCGCCGGTCCCCGGGCTGCCTCGGGCGTCAGGGGACCGGGCCGCCGTTTGGTCGTGAGCCGTAGGAGTCCCGACACCCGTTCGACCAAGCCGGCGCCAGATCGGTCTCCCAGTTTGGCGGCGCCTGCGCGCAGGCCACGGCCTCGGGAACTTGTCCTTCCTGCCTGAGCGACTGCCCATATCCGCGTCCGTCCTCATACGCCGCGGTCTGAGCGGTCTTTGCGGCGGTCATCCTCGAGGCAGCCGTGGTCGGCGTGGTCGTCGCGTCAGGGGAAGTGCTCGCCGTCCAAGCGCTGTCTGAGCCCGCGCCGAAGTTGACCGCGACCGTGATGATCACTAGAAGCAGAGCGCCCGCTCCCAGGGCGACCAGCGACGGCACGCGACGGGCCCCGTGTGTCGCCGACGCCTCGCTCTTGTCCGCCTCGCTGCGGCAGGCCGCGCAGCGGCTCTCAGAGAACTCGACCAGATGTCCGCGGGGACACACCCAGAGCACGTCTCTGGCCGGCTGCTCGCGGGGCCGCCTCGGCACTACGTCGTCTTTCCCGCCACAACATTCCACCCGGACAAGAGTCCGGGCATACCCCCCCCTCGATCACCGGCACCGTCCGCGTGGAGCTCAGCACGACAGGCATGACTGCCACTTGCGCTGGGCTCCGCCAATTCAAAGTGTGGCAGGTCCGGACGGTCGCATCGATAGGCAATCGCGGTGGATGAGGCCCCCCGATGACTAGTTACGACTGGCGATGTCCGGTCGACGTTCGGTCGTCCTGACCGCGACCAAGGTGAGCGTTCAGGAAGTCGACAGCCGGAGCGCGGCTCCGCCCGGCGGAGAACGGAGCCGCCCCAGCACCAGACGCCGGTGCCCCGGCGGGGGGGTCCAGCCGTGACGTCCTTACGGTCAGTGTGCGCCTTCTGTCGGCGCGCGTCGATCCCCCAAGCGGGCGATCTAGAACGTTATTACCCGCTCACGTCTCATCGATTGGGACTACTGTCGCGACGCCATGCCGATTGCCTATCGCCGTCACCTCTCGGATGCTGATCATCGACGTGAGTCGGCCCTCATTGCCGCGCGAACCGAGTTCGCCGAGTGGGGATTCCACGGGGCGACGACCGCCGCAATCGCAAAACGGGCTGATATCTCACACTCATATCTCTACGCCTTGTTCCCCAGCGATCGTGACGCTGCCAAGGCCTACATCGCGGTCAGCCGCTTGATCGATGTCGCCATGGCGATACAGCTCCCACGCGAGCTGTGGCCGGCTCTCCCCACGGGCTGAGTCGACGGGCGCGCTCAGGACTAGACCCCGCGCAGCATCGATCAGGGCGCAGCTCCGGCGATCGGCGGCTCGAGCTGTTCCATGAACTCGAGCCGCATCCCGCCTGGCGCCTTGACGAAAGCGATCCGGCGCTTCCCGAAGGTGCCCTCGACGACCTCGGGCCCAAAGACGACCTCGTACCCCTCGAGCTCCTGGTCGAGGTCGTCGGTGAGAAGCGCCGGGTGCAGGAACCCCTCGTTGGGCAACTCCACCTGGTCCTCGTAGATCGCCCGCGTGAAGAGCGTGATCATCACCGGACCCAGGTGAACGTCGGCCCGCTCGCTTCCCCGCCACGTCATCCGGTCGCGCACCTCGGCGCCGGCCTTCTCGTAGAAGGCGCAGGCGGCGTCGAGATCAATCACCTTCACCGCCAGGTTCGCCATGCCCGTGACTGCCATGCCGGCCACCTCGCATCCACCCTAAGGACGCCAATCGCGCCACACGACCTTACGGCACCGTCGAGCCCTTCGTCCGTTCACCCGCACATCTGCCGTCACCCAGCAGAGCTTCCTCACCCAGTTGCGGCAGTGACGGATCTGCCGGATGACATGGCGCGTCCAGAGAAGAGTGGGAACTAGGATCTGATATATAACCAAGGAGGGATCCCATGTCAGAGTTTCCACCCCTCGCCCATGTTGCGCTCACCGTGCGGGACCTGACCGTGAGCGTGCCCTGGTACGAAGGGCTCTTCGATGCCAAGCCTGTGCTCGACGAGGACACCGATCCCGACCTCCACCACACCGTGTACCTGGTGGGTAACGGTACGCTCGTTGGGCTGCACCAGCACGGAACGGCCGCGCCAGACGAGGACTTCACCGAGTATCGAGTCGGACTCGACCATGTCGGCTTCGGATGCGCCGACCGCGCGCAACTGGAGCAATGGGCGCGGCGGCTGGACGAACTCGGTATCCAGCACGGAGGTATCAAGGACGCGACATACGGATCGGGCGTCAGCTTCCGGGATCCTGATGGCATCGCGTTGGAGTTCTTTGCCCCGCCCGCCTGACTCGGGGCAGAAGAGCGACTCAAGGAACGAGGTTCCCGACATCATCGCCAGGTACCGCCGCCTCGCTGGCAGCGCCGACCCCGACACACCGAGTCCACCCCTGCTACCGCGACGGCGCCCTCGGGCGCTCCTCGGTGCTTGCCTAGCCCGGTTGGACGACCAACAGGGCGTTCCCATCTGGGTCCCGCAGATAGAACATCGGCGGAACAGGTCCTGCGAGCTGGACGGCGCCGATCCGGATCTCAGCCGGCGAGCCCACACGGGCGACCTGGTCGTCGACATCGATTCCAGCCGCCTTCAGCTGTGCGTGGGATGACTCGATGTCGTCAGTGTCGAGGATGATGCCGGTCTGCACCCCCGTCGGGTCCTCTGAGCCCGGGGGTACGAGGGCGATGCCGGTCGTGCTGCCCGGGGGGTAGACCTCGACCCAGCGGTAGCCGTCGCCCCACTGGGTGTCCGAACGCTTCTCGAAGCCCAGCGACAGGTAGAAGGCGGTCGATCGGTCCTGGTCGGTCGATGGAATCATCACCAGTTGGATCTGGCTGATTCGGCCTGTGGTGTTCATTCTCTTCTCCTCTCGATGGAGTCTTGTCCCGTCGACGCAGCATCTCGGCAAGATGGACAGTGCTCGCCGCAAAAATTCGGGAGGGACCGCGACTCTTTGTGCCTACACGAGGTGCGATTCCGCGCGACCGAGGTCAGCCGGTGACACTGTGCGATGTGGAGACTGGCCCGTCCGGGCGGTTGGTCGGCCGGAGGTCAGCCCGTGTCAGCCCGCCGGTCGGTGACCTGGTAGAGCCGGCGGGCGAGGAAGCGGCGGTCGGCGTCAGTGCGAGCGAGCGACAGCCCCTCGCGGTACTGGGCCGCCGCCTCCTCCAGGTGGCCGAGGCGTCGCAGCAGATCGGCGTGCGTCGCCGGCAACAGGTGGTAGTCCTTCAGGTCGTCGGTGGCTTCGAGGACGGCGAGGATAGCCAGCCCGGCGGCTGGTCCTTCGGTCATGGCCACCGCCACCGCCCGATTGAGCTCGACGACCGGAGAGGGAGCGAGTCGCGCCAGCTCCCCGTACAGGCTGGCGACCCTCCGCCAATCGGTCGAAGAAGCGGTGGAGGCCGTGGCGTGGCATTCCGCGATCGTCGCCTGGACCTGATACGAGCCGACTCGACCCTGCGTCAGGGCGCCGGTGAGGATGGTGGTCGCCTCGGCGATCTCCTCTCGATCCCACCGAGAGCGGTCCTGGTCTTCCAGGGTCATCAGGTCACCGGTCTCGTCAGCCCGAGCGTCCCTCCGTGAGTGTTGAAACAACATCAGGGCAAGCAATCCGGCCGCCTCCGACTCCTCCGGCATCAGCTCGACCAGACAGCGGCCCAAGCGGATGGCTTCATCGCACAACGCGACGCGCACCAGGTCGCTTCCGGTGCTGGCTGCGTAGCCCTCGTTGAACAGGAGGTACACCACCGTGAGCACGCCATGGGTGCGCTCTGGGAGGAGGTGAGCTGGCGGGACCCGGTACGGGATGCGGGCGTCGCGGATCTTGTGCTTGGCCCTGACCAGACGCTTTGCCATCGTCGCCTCGGGCATCAAGAAGGCCCGTGCGATCTCCGCGGTCGTCAGGCCGGCCAGGGTACGCAGCGTGAGGGCAACCCGGGCCTCTGGGGGGAGGGCCGGATGGCAGCACGTGAACATGAGTCGCAGCCGCTCGTCAGGCACGCCGCCCCGGTCACCGTTGAGTCCGGAGCTTGTCTGGTCGTGGGGATCGTCGAGCACGGCCGCCTCCTCCCGCTTGGTGGCCTCTACTGCGGCGCGCCGCAACCGGTCGATGGCCCGATTGCGGGCCACAGTCATGAGCCACGCCCCGGGACGATCCGGCACGCCGTCGCGGGGCCACGTGTGCGCCGCCTGGGCGAAAGCCTCCTGGGCGCACTCCTCAGCGAGGTCCCAGTCGCCAGTGCGGTGAATGAGGGTGGCGACCACGCGTCCCCACTCCCGGTGAAACGTGTCACTCACCACGGCTTGCACTGCCGAGTTGCGGGTGCCTGGTTCGGTCACGTCGGGGCCAAAGGCCAAAACGGCCTGATCTCGATGGTGCCGTAGGTGGCCACAGGATGCTTGGAGGCCACCTCGATCGCTGCGTCGAGGTCGGCGCACTCGAGAATGTCGTACCCGGCGATCTGCTCCTTGGTCTCGGCGAAGGGGCCGTCGGTTACGACCAGTTCTCTGCCCCGCAGCCGGACCGTCGTGGCGTCGCTCACCGGACGCAAGCGGTCCCCCTGTAAGCGCACCCCCCGGCGGGTCATCTCCTCAACCCAGGAAAACGTCGCCTGCTCCACAGCCGCCTGCTGCTCAGCCGGGAGCGCAGCACCCTCGTCCAGACAGATCATCAACATGTATTTCATGCCTTCTCCACCGCGCAACGCTCCATCCGGTAGTGGTTCCTCGTCTGATCTTGCCGAGCCACGCCTCCCGGAGGCCGAGCTTGGCCCGTCACCAGAACGACGTACGGAACTGCCTCGGATGGACAACGACTGGCAGCAAAGTCGCGCTCTCTATTCCGCGAACCGACTTCGTGGCCGCCGGCATCTCGAGGCGGGAGTCCTCGAGCCAGAACACATCTGTCAGAGATCTGTCGGTCGAAACACCGCTTACAGCGTCCGGTACGCGACGTGGTGAATGTCGATCGTGATGTAGTCCTCGGCCATGTCGGCGCCGCCGTCTTCCATCCGCCGGCGAACGCGGCGAGCGGTGGGCACCACGATTCCATCGAAGGTCTTTGGCTCATTGGTGTAGTGGGCGACCGGGACGTTGCCGTCGATCTCCAGGTCGTAGTCCTTGCGGCGTTGGATGCCTGTGCTATCGAAGTAGTACACCTGCTCGACATTGTCGGTCGCGACAGTCTCAGGGAACGTCACTCGTAGGCGACGCCACGTGTCTCCTTCTTGCTCGCTCGAGTCAATCTCGTGTGCTTCGACTCCGGGGTAGCTGAGCAGGAAGGGCTCCGTGAGGTAGTTCCACAATGCGTAACCGATGAAGTACCCCGCCTGGAGCATGTCCCACCGGGAGGTCATGTCGGAGCCGGCGAACATCGAACGAGGTGTCGTGCGTTCTTCGACCACTGCCCCCTCCCGATCGGTCACGACGACACGTTCGGGAGCGGCATAGAGCTCGAGATCCCAATCGGCCGCGGCGAACGGCGTCAGCCCGATGCGCTCTCGTCGTGTGTCGACCTCAACGGTCTTGGGGCCAACGATGTCCGGCTGACCTTTGGCCTCCCAGGCGACACCCCCGATGGTGATTCGAGCCGTCACCGCGTCCACGGCGGACCAGCGGTCGAGACCGCCATGAGCATCGATTACCGAGGACAGGAGATCAACCATCGTCAGACTTCTCCATCGAGAAGGATCTACCCCATTGGGCCAGTCCTGGCAAATGGCGTGATTCCCGCTCAGGCGGCGGGCACCTCCGCAGACCCCACCGGTGCGGCGCTGTGCCCATTGCCGGCACCAGCGGACGCCTCGGCGCCCTCGGCCTGGGCGGACAGCCCGGGCACGCGATCGAAGAAGCGCAGCAACTCCACCGGGAACGGCATCACCAGGGTGCTGTTCTTCTCGGCGGCGACATCCACAACCGTTTGCAGCAGCCGCAGTTGTAATGCGGACGGAGTGGCGGCCATCGCTTCGGCGGCCTGGGACAGCTTCTTGGAGGCTTGGAACTCACCATCGGCGGCAATGACCCGGGCTCGCCGCTCACGCTCGGCCTCAGCTTGACGGGACATGGACCGCTTCATCGACTCCGGCAGCGACACGTCCTTGACCTCGACGCGCTCGATCCGGATTCCCCAAGGCCCCTCGGTGGGCTCGTCGATGACCTCCTTGAGCTCGGCGTTGACCCGCTCACGCTCGGAAAGCAGCTGGTCCATATCGCTGCGCCCGATGACCGATCGAAGCGAGGTCTGGGCGACCTGGGAGATCGCCTGCATGTAGTTCTGCACGTTGACGATCGCCTTGACGGGGTCGATGATCCGGAAGTAGACGACGGCGTCGACCCGTAGCGTCACATTGTCCTTGGTGATCGCCTCCTGGCCCGGCACGCCAGAGACGACCGTCTGCATGTTGACCTTCGTGAGCCGGTCGATGAATGGGTTGACCCATGTCAGGCCGGGCTCCCGTACTCCCGGAAGCACCCTTCCCCACCGGAAGACAATCCCTTGCTCGTACTGGCGAATAACTTTGAAACCGAGCACTTCTACCGTCCTTTCTCCGTCGCCAAGGAGGCGGAGCTCATACGAACCGCGGACGGTGTCGACGTCAATCCCGGCGTCTCTGAAGGCCCTCGGCCCACGTACCCTTATACCAACCCAGCGAAGGCGGGGGGAATTCCGCGCCGACTCGGGCCCTCGGAGACTCGGTCAGGGTACGAGGAGACGGGCGAGCCGGGGTCGGTCCGGTAGTTCTCTGACGAGGCGGGGGTAGGCTCCAAAACTGGAGGGGCGCACCGGATTCAGCCAGGTGCCACCGACCCGGCGTTAGCTGGCCCGCCACTGTTGGCGAACTGCCCGGGTCCCCGGTTGACCGATGTCGAGCCAGCGGGCGATATCGATCTGCTCAAGGTCGAACTCGAACAGTGGATCGTCCGACGCCGTCTCGATCATCCCGCCGACCAGGCTTTTCGCGACGACTCGACCCACTAGCTCCCTCGTGGCCGCTTCGTCGGTCACGTCCCGCGCCATCGCACGTATGCAGAGCTCGTCATCTTCGTGACCCGGCAGCGCATGAATCACGCACCGAGGGTCCCGCCGGAGATCCCATCCCTTGGGCGACGACCGCGGGATGGCGGCGAACAACCGTCCTCCTGCGAGGATCGGGCAGAAGGGGTGGAGCCGTGGGCTCCCATCCGGACGAACGGTAGCGAGGTAGCTGACGCTGAAGCACGGCGAACCCTTGGGAGGGTTCTCGTTGCGATTGAGTGCGAGGACCCCCGGCCAGAGTCGTTCGACGAAGCTGACGAGATCGGGGGCGTCGGCTTCGAATTGAGCCCATGTAGCCACCTCGCCATTCTGCCGACCCGCCACCTGCCCGGTCACGCCTCCGATCTACTTTCGCAGCAAAACCGACCGTTCAGGTGGACTCGCGAGAGCACGAATGCGACGTTCCGGGCCCTACAGGCCGCGATCGTCGGCCGCGCCAACCTGCTCGTTCTCGCGTCCAGGGTGGGCGGTGATGAGGATTCCTCCTACGACGGCCCCAACTAGCAGAGATCCCGCAGCCCAAGCGCTCGCGATCGCGAAGCCGTGCACCGTGGCCTGGGCGCCGAGATTCGGGCCGCGAGAGTGGGACCTCAGGTACGCCGAGGTCTCTATGGCGGCGATCGTGTTGAGCAATGCGGTACCGATCGAGGCACCGATCTGTTGCGACGAGTTCGTCGTGGCCGACGTGATGCCGACATCACGAGGTTCGGCGTTGTTGGTGGCGGTACTAATGCAGGGAACCAGCGCGAGTCCGAGCCCCAGCCCTAGCAGGATCTCGGCGGGGAGAACATGGCTCGCATAAGAAGAGTCGGGGGTCAGCTGAGTCAGGAGCGCCACACCGATGGCGGCGATGAGCAGCCCCGGAACAATGAGCAGCCGGGTACGAAGGTATGGCATGAGACGGCTGGCAAGCTGGGTGGCCGCCAAGCCGTTGACGATCATGAGGGGGAGGAACGCCACGCCGGTCTTGAGCGGCGAGAAGTGATCGACTGTCTGGAGCAGGTACGTCAGAAAGAGGAAGGTGCCGTACATGCCGAGTACGGCAAAGACGATGGTGAGAAACGACCCGCCACGGTTGCGGTTCGCCAGGATGCGCAGCGGTAGGAGCGGACTTGAGACTTTGGCCTGCACGAGCACGAAGACTGCGAGCAACACCGCTGCCGCGACGAGCGAGCCAACGACTCGGGGAGAGCCCCACCCAACGGTCGCGGCCTCGCCGAGACCAAAGACAAGGGCCACCAATCCTCCACAACCGAGGATCGCCCCAGGTATGTCGAGTCGGACGCCCGAGCGGCCGGAGCGCTTCGGGATCACGGCGGATGCCCCGACGGCGACGATGGCGGCGATGGGCAGGTTCACGTAGAGGCACCAACGCCAGCTCAGATACTGGGTCAGCAGACCTCCGAGTATCAGCCCGAATGCTGCGCCCGCTATAGCGATAGAGGCATAGATCCCGAAGGCCCGCCCGCGTTCGTGCGGGTCCGTAAAGGTGACCGTGAGGAGCGAAAGAACGGAGGGAGCCAAGAGTGCTCCGAACATCCCTTGCAACCCGCGGGCACCGATCAGCATCTCAGTGGTCTGTGATGCGCCGCCTAGGGCGGAGGCGGCGGCGAAGCCCAAGACACCGATCATCAGGGTTCGCTTGGGCCCGATTATGTCGCTGATCCGACCACCGAGAAGCAGCAAGCCTCCGAATCCGAGCGTATAGGCCGTCACAACCCACTGCCGGTCAGCGTTGGAGAAGCCCAGCGAGTGCTGTGCAGTGGGCAGGGCGATGATGACAATGGTGGTGTCGAGAACCACCATGAGCTGGGCTGTCGCGATGATCACCAGGATCCACCGGTTCGCGCCCGAACGCGCAGCCCGTACATCGGTAGATCCGTCAATTGTGTCGACACCGGTCAACGGCGAGCTCCATTCTTCCCGGCGTGAACCATCACCTGTTTGGCATCAAGCGACATCGGACAGCCAGCAGTGGACAGGACGAAACTCGAGGGAGTCTAGGACGCGCTGAACCCGAGGAGGCCTGTCCAGCGGAAGGCGGGCGCCCGAGGAGGCCCGGCACCGGCGCCTGCCTCTTGCGCCCGCACGCGGCCGGTCGGAGGACTTTGGCCGCCCCGACGACCGAACTCCCTCAAATGCCGATATCCTGACCCCAATCGGTGCCAGGGGGGTCATATGGTGTTAGCCGCTTTGAGCGGAGGACGCCGCCGGCGGTCGAAACGGTGGGCACTGACCGCTGGGGTGGCGTTGGCGGTTGTCGGTAGCGCCTGTGGGGCTGCGAGTTCTGCTCACGCCGCCAGAGCCACGAGGGCCAGGCCCGCTGAGAGTGCCTATGCCCTGCCGGGCAGGCCTCCGCTTGCCGTTCTCGGCGTAACCCCCGCCTCGGGTACGAGCTTGACCGGGACAAGCACTCTCCAGATCCAACTATCCGACGAGCTGGCCTCCAAGTCGCCACTCCCCAGCCTCTCTCCCGCCATCCCAGGTAGCTGGCTGTCCAAGCCCGGCAACGTGCTGACCTTTGTCCCCAACGGAGCATTCTCGCCCCTGTCGACCATCTCCCTCACCATCCCGGCAGGCGCGGGAGGCCTGAAGGCGAAGGACGGGTCGACTCTCGCCGCCCCGGTCAGCTACTCGTGGAACGTCCAGGATGGCTCTGTCCTGCGCCTGCAGGAGCTGCTGGCCACCCTGGGCTATCTGCCTGTCACCTGGGCGGCGGCGAACCCAGCTCCGCTCACCTCACCACAGCAAGCTCTCGCCGCCTTCCAGCCACCTCCCGGAAGCTTCACGTGGAACTGGTCGGCTCCGAGCGAGCTCACATCGACGTGGCTTCCAGGACAGAGCACGGTCGTCGTCCGCGGAGCCGTCATGGCCTTCGAGCGAGTCAGCGGACTGCCCGTCGACGGAGTGACCAGTGCTGCTTTGTGGACGAAGCTCTTGCAGGCGGCTGAAGGCCCCACTCTGGCAAGCAACACCGGAGGCTATACCTACGCTCTGGTCTCGAAAGCCAAGCCCGAGACAATGACGGTTTGGCACAACGGGGCCGTCGCGGTACAGACCGCGGTGAACACCGGCATCGCCGGGGATCCCACAGTGGACGGAACCTTCCCCGTCTACGAGCATCTGGCGTCCCAGGTCATGTCGGGCACCAACCCGGGCGGGTCACATTACGCCGACCCCGTCTCCTGGGTCGCCTACTTCAATGGTGGCGACGCGGTTCACTACATCTCCCGGAGCACCTTCGGCTATCCGCAGAGCCTGGGCTGCGTCGAGGCTCCTTACAACGCTGCCGAGCAAGCTTGGCCGTACCTCCAGGTGGGCACGCTGGTGACGGTCACCGGCTGACAACCAGGGCTTCGTTCATCGGCAACGGTCCTGGCGTGCGGTCAAGGAATGAGCACGACTCGCCCGAACGCCTGGCGGCTCTCGATGTAGGCATGAGCCTCGGCGGCCTCTGACAGCGGGAATGTACGGTCGATGACCACGCGCAACTCGCCACGGGCGACGAGGTCGAGTTGCTCGGCGATCATGCCGTAGGCCCGCGATCCCAGGAACAACTCAGCGCCGAGGAAGTACCCCGACAAGCTCTGGTTGTTGGGGCGCATGCCGGAGACGTCGAGCGGGTCGGCAGCCGATCGGCCAGCATCACCCACCGAGACGCAGCGGCCACGGTAGGCCAGCGCACGAAGGCTTCCTTGCAGGGTCGGGCCGCCTACCGAGTCCACGATCACATCGACACCGGCTCCACCCGTCAGCCGCCGTGCCTCGGCCACAAAATCCTGGGACGCGTAGTTGATGCCGTGGTCGAGGCCGAATTCTCGGAGGCGCTCGAGCCGGTCGTCGCTCGAAGCCGTGGCGAGGACGCGGGCGCCGGCGCGTTTGGCCATCTGGATGGCGGCAATACCGACACCTCCGGCGCCAGCATGGATCAGCGCGGTCTCCCCAGACACCAAGCGTCCGAACTCGAAGATGCAGTCGTGAGCAGTCCCGTAGGAAACTGGCACGCACGCCGCCTGGTCGATGGCGAGGGCTTCAGGCACCTTCCAGGCGAAGTTCGCGCCTACGACCCTCCGCTCGGCGTGCGAGCTATCGATTCCTGTGGTCACCACCCGGGAACCTGGGCTCAAGTCTGTAACATCCTCACCACATTGTGCGACAGTGCCGGCAGCCTGATATCCAACGATGTGCGGCACCTGGCGCATGTCGCCTCGGAGCCGGCTGATGGTGTCGCCACCCTCGATACTGATGGCCTCTACGTCGATCAGAACCTCGCCTGGGCCCGGCATCGGGTCCGGTACCTCTTCGTACCGGAACACGGAGGGGGAGCCGGTCTCGTAGTACACCGCCGCTCTCATCGCTGTCGGTCTCCTTTCGCCGAGATAGGCAAGATCGTAGCTAGCGGTACTGCAGCCTGGGCATCCCTCTCGGCAGACCCGTCGACCGACTGAGCGACGCGGTGACTACCTGCTTCGGATCACGATGACGCGACGTGATGCGGGTCCATCAGCGTAGAAGCAGGGTCTGGCCGGGCGTGCGTGACGGGTGTGCGCTGGTTGCCGCGGGACCGCGACTCAAACAGAGATCGTATTGTGTACCCGGAAGGTGGTCTCTTCGGGTGGTCCGGGCAGCCCGTTTTCGACGGTGGCAAGCGCGGGCAACAGAGTCTCGTCACGGAACTTCACCCACGAAGCCTCCGAGTCCCACAGTACGACGACCATCAAACCGTCGTCGCTCGGTCCGGCAGCATGGTAGATCTGCCCTGGAGGAAGTCCCTTGCCGCCATCGGGGTGCACGACCTTTAGCACCCTGTCGTACTGCTCGGATGTACCACCCTTGAAGCGGTGGACCGCGCCGAATGTCGTTGCCATGTCCCTGACCCCCCGATTCTGACCTGATCTTGTCAATGTACTCGTGGTGGACCTCGCCTGCTCGGTGTGCGGTGTTGCGTTCGCACCGGTACTGAGCAAGCGGTCCGTGTAGATTATCCCGAGACGGCCACCTCCTCGCTCTCGGCGGCGAGGATCTCGCGCGCGGCCCGGTCACCCGACCGGATCGCCCCGTCGATGCTCCCGAACATGATCGGCGCGGTCTCGGTTCCCGCCCAGTGAAGGCGGCCGACTGGCGGCCGTAGGGCGGGGCCGAATTGGGTCAGGACCCCCGAGGGCCAGTGGGTGCACATGTCGCCGCGCGTCCACTGCTCGTCGGTCCAGTTCTGCTCGATGTAGTTCTCGACACGGGCGCCGCGTTGGCCGAAGCGCCGCCGCACTTCGTCGATCACGGTGGCGCGCCGCTCGTCCGCACCCATGCTTGACAGGTCGTGGGCATGAACCCCACCGCTAATGATCACGAGGACCCCCGGCCCCGGTTCGGGACCGCAACCGTCGAGGGTGAGCGGAACCGGTGAATTGTTGTCGAGGGTCTGGCCATTGAGACCATCATTGCGCCAGAAGGGCTCGTCGTAGACGAGGTGGATCTTGTAGAACTGCCCGGGAGGCACCCTTTGGATGAGCTGAGCACGGTCGATCGGTAGCGGCGGGTCCCACAGGATGCGGTCGGACAGCCAGATGGGTACCGCGACCACGGCATGCCGGGCGTGCACGGTGACGTTCGGTCCGGAGACGTCGACGCTGTCGCCGCCCCATGCGACGTCGCGCACGGCCGAGTCGAGCCGGACCCGATCACCGAGGCGCTCATGGACGGCATTGAGGACGGACTGGGTGCCGCCCAAGACGCGATCCTGCTGGTGGCCGCCTTTGATGCTCCCGATGTCGTTGATTCCGCCATTGCTGTGGATCATGTGCAGCGCGCCGAGCATCGAGACCTCGGAGAGATCGCAGCCGAACAGGCCGGTTAGGAACCCCTCAACCATGTCGCGGCCGGTGCCCGAGTCGGTGTTGTGAGCGATCCACGCGCCGATCGTCCGCTGGTCCAACTCGCGGGCCTTCGCGGCCTTCCAGGGGTCGTCGCTCGGGACCTTCTTCGCCATGTTGTCGAGGCGGCTCACCGCGAGGCCCAGATTGGCGAGCTGCCATGGGTTGATGCGCAGCGGTACCAGCCCTGCGTACCGCTTCGGCTTTCCACTCTCGACGAGGATGTTGTCGCCCTCATACCACGTCGGGTACGTGGGCCGGCCCATCTCCTCGGCGAGCGCGTAGGACCGGTCCTGGCCCGGTCCGAACCAGGCTCCACCCCGGTCGATGTGACTGCCGTCAGCCAGGTACTCGGTCCAGGTGCGGCCGCCGACTCGGTTGCGGG
Organism: Acidimicrobiales bacterium; assembly: GCA_036491125.1. Taxonomy (NCBI): domain Bacteria; kingdom Bacillati; phylum Actinomycetota; class Acidimicrobiia; order Acidimicrobiales; species Acidimicrobiales bacterium. Next base: position 36,709 of record DASXCO010000130.1, read on the forward strand.
CCTCGAGCACCACGACGGCAAGCCCTTCCTGATGGAGGCGCCAGGCGACACTCATTCCTGCAAAGCCGGCTCCAACGACACAGACGTCCGCTTCAAGCCTGTTCACCACAGCTCCCCCCTTTGGCTGTAAGCACTCGATCGAGTCTCGACGCAGCGCCGTCTTGGCCAGCCCAGCTCAGTATCGCGCCTTGAAGCGCCTGAGCCAATCCTCCGCTCTTCGTCACATACGAGTCGGAGAGGTAGCGCTCACCCCGGCCCCTCGGCGGATTTCCGGCAGTTAGGCGAACCAGTGGGCGCCCGGCCTGGTCCGCGGACCGAGTGACGAGCCGATATCGATATCGAGGTGGTACGCGACAAAGGAGTCACCCGACAACGCGGCACGCTTCGATGCGCTACCGGAATATCTAACGAACCCCCTGTTCACCGACGCCGAGCGCGCGGCGCTCGACTATGCAACCGAGCTCACAACCGCCAAGCAGGTCCGTCCCGACACGTTCGCCCGACTCGCGCGCTACTACAGCGAGCGTGAGATCTGCGACATCGTTTGGCTCGTCGGGAGCGAGCACCTCTACAACATGAGCAACATCGGGCTCAACATCGGTTCCGACGGCCTCTGCGAGGTGAGCCCGCAGCGTGCGACCGGGTCCTCCACGTCGCCGCCGGCTCGAACGGCGCGACGAACGCTATTGCATATCGCCCATATCGCCCGGTCTCGCCACTCGGCCATCAGGCTGCGGGCGTACGAGGACTCGACGACGTAAAGTTGCGAGAGGCAAGCTGGTCAGGTGGAAGGGGGGGCCGGATGCCGAAGGTTGACATCACCTCGATCAATGCGGGGCTCGAGGCGTACCCCGGTTACCGCTTGGACTCAGCGGGCCGGGAGGAGTTCGAGGGTGGGCGACTCGAGCTGTTGGAGCAGATCTTCGATCCAGGATCCCGTCAGCGGCGTGGCCTGGTGCAGCCGGGCTGGCGGTGCCTCGAGGTCGGCGCCGGGCGGGGGTCGATGGCCCTGTGGCTGGCCGAGCAAGTCGGGCCGAGCGGCACCGTGGTGGCGACCGACATCGACCTGACGTACCTGGACCGCCAGCAGGTTCCCAACCTCGAGGTGCGCCGGCACAACATCCTCGACGATCCCCTGGGTGCCCTCGAGCCCGGATCGTTCGATGTGGTCTGCTCCCGGCTGACCCTCTTCTGGTTGGCCGGCAGGCAGATGGAGGCGATGGGGCGGATGGTGGAGTGCCTGCGCCCCGGGGGCTGGCTCATCGACGAGGACGGGGACTGGGGGATGGCCGGACCGGTGGATCCCTCTCATCCTCTGTACGCCGGCTACCACCATGCCTACCGGAGTGGGGGCTGGTTCGCCTCTCGCGGCTACGACGCCTTCTTCGGACGGAAGCTCTCGGTGATGTTCGACCGCTGTGGGCTGGAGAACATCGACCACCAGGCGACCGCCGAGGTGGTGCGCGGCGGCAGCCCCTGGGCGCGGTGGTGGCAGCAGACCCTTGATTCCATCCGTGATTGGGGCCTAGTCGATGGCGGGGCGACCGAGTCGACCGAGGAAGATCACGAGGCGCTCATCGCCGCCTGCACCGAGTCCTCGGTCTGGTTCATGACCGAGTTACTGCACGCCTGTCGGGGTCAGCGCCCCGGCTGACCAGAAAGGGGGGCGGCTACCCATGTCGATCGATCGTGATGTCTTCTTCGAGGTGCTCGGTGGCGAGTCCACCGTGGCGGTTCACGATCTCTATGCCTTCGACCCCGACGCCCCGGTCTCGCTCGAGCCCTTCGTCGACATCATCGGGCGCAACTTCCGACAACCCAAGGAGGGTCTGGGGTTCGACGGCTCGGCTGTCGCTCACATGTGGCGGTCGCTCATCTTTCCCGATCACCGACTCTGATCGAGAACATGCTGTCCGCCCGTCTCAGCGCGAACGGGCGGGGTTGGTGGCTCGAGGACATCCTCAGGGTAACGACGTGGCTGTCGGCAATGGAAAGCCCACCGTCTGTGCCCAGGCCCGGTTGATGAGGTAGTTGCCGGACGAGTCGATGTCGAGGATGACGACGGGGCTGTTGGCGCGGTTCCCGGTCTTGGGCTCGATCGTGATGGTGCCGGTGATGCCCTGGAAGTTCGTAGCCTGGTCGAGGCGGGACTGGGTGGCCGCCTCCTTCCAACCCCCAGCCTCCGTCACGGCTTGGGCCAGCAACTTGACCGAGTCGTAGGTGAAGGTCCCCCAGGTCCCCGGAGCGGTGTGAAATGCGTTCGTGTAGTCGGTCACGTATTGGCCGGCGCCGGCGAACTGCTGGGCCGGCGGAACACCGCTGTTGAGACAGTGTTGCGCCACCGGCACTGTCGCTGCTCCCACGAAGTCAGGACCCTGGGCGGCGAGATCGACCAAGCAGCCGCCTCCGACATTGCTCTGCGATGCCTGGCGAGCGACCTGGCCCGCCTCGGCACCGTAGGCGGCGATGTAGACGAGGTCGGGATGGCTGGCCGCCACCGCCGAGATGACCCCCGAGAAGTCGCTCTGGCCCTCGGTTATCGACTGGAAGGCCACCGGAGGATGACCGGCGGCGGCGAGCAGGTCCCGCAGCCGCCCGGCGATTCCCGCCGTGTAGGTCGACGTGTCGTAGACCATGGCCACCCTGGTGGCGTGGAGCACCTGGGTGATCTCGGCCGCCTCGACCGGCGCTACCTGTACGTCCATCGGTTGGGTGGTGACGCCGAAGCCCTGGGTGGTGCCGGCGCTCGTGAGCCGGACGATCGAGACGTCCGCCGAGCGGTAGATGGGGAGGTTCTTGACACCCACCGAAGAGTTGAACGGACCCACTACGCCGAAGACGTGCTGTGCGACCATGCGGTTGGCGGTAGTGACTCCCGTTGCGGCGGACGCGGCGTCATCGGCCCGCACTAAGCGGAGCTTCACCCCACCGACACCTCCGGACGCGTTCAGCTGATCAGCGGCGAGCTGGGCTCCCTGGAACATGTCGATGCCGGTCGACGACTGGGAGCCGGTCATCGGACCTTCCACCGCGATGAGGCCCGGACTGGGCGAGCCTGTCGCCGAGTTCGAGGATGAACAGCCGGATGCGATGACCGCAGTGGTGACTAGGGCGACGGCGATTGATGCGACCCGGATCCGGCTGAGGTTGTGATTCAAGCTGACCGCCATCGCACAATGGTGCCAGACAAAGGCTGTCCGGTGCCGAATCGACTCTCTGTACCCTTCAGCCATGAGCCGAGAGCCAGCCTTGAAGCTGACAAGTGACGACACTCGCGGCACTCGTTCAGTTCACGTCGGGGATCAGATCCAAGTCAGGCTGGAGGAGAATCCCACGACCGGGTACCGCTGGGAGCCCGACATCGATCCACTGGTCCTGCGAGAAGTTGACGATCGCTATACGGGAGGTGTCGATCGACGAGGAGAACCTGGAGTCCGGGTGAAGACCTTCGAAGCCATGACACCCGCTTGGACGCAGCTTCGCCTCGTGGAACGACGGAGCTGGGAGACCACTCCGAGTGACGAGTTCGTCGTGCAACTCGACATTGCGCCCTGAGGTTCGGCCGTGCAGCCACGTACGGCGCCGATCGTGCACTCAGCAAGCGAGGCGGTCAGCCAGCCGACTTGGTGCTTTTCCGGATCTTGGCAGGACCCTTGCGGCCCTTCTTCTTGACCGATCCTGCGTCGTCCCGACCCGCCTTGCTGTTCTGAAGACCGAACGCTTGCTGAGCGAGGGGATGGGTAGCAGGGGCGATCAGCGTCTGGCGCTTTCCTTGGGCACGGTCGAGCTGCTTGGCCAGGGGCGTCCCAGGCGTCGCATAGACGACCCTCGCCTCGCCGTTCCCACTGCCGCGACGACCAGCGGGCACGACGGCCGCCGGTTGGCCCGACTCGGGGTCGGTGACCCAGAGGATGAAGTCGTCGTGTTTGACGAGCTCGATGTCCGTGATAGGGGTCGGATAGTGATGGACGCCCCCGGATCCAGTCTGGCTGGACGATAGGACTCCCACGTGCCGGAGCTGGGGGAGTGGGACGCAGGAGTTGAAGATCGAGTCCACCCAGGCCGCGACACCGTTGGCGTCTTTGATCGGATTGTCCAGGAGCTGCTGAGCGTTCTGATAGCCCAGCTCGGCCATCTTGGCTGCGGACTGGGGAAAGGCGACATACAGCCGACGGGCGTTCTGGCGGAGCTGGTCTACCTTGTCGGGGTCTGCGCAGAACTGTGCGCTCCACTCGATGCCCGCTACGTTCTTCACGAGAAACCAGCCGCTGTCGTCGTACAGGTAGAGCGAGCCTCCGTGATGCTCCTGGATCTTGCCTTGGCCCAACAACTGCGGGACGCCCGCACTTAGCGCGATCTTGTGGGCCAAGGTCTTGGAGGCCACGAAGGCAGGACTGTCGGAGCGCGGCGGGTGATCCGGGATGTTGATGGTCCAGGGGTAGTCTTCCTGCTCCTGGTGCAGACTTGGCGTCTCGGTTCCGCCACTCATGTGGGGCTCTCCTCATGAAGTTGGGACCGGCTCCCGCCACCTGGCTGGCCTTCAGCACCGCAGTCGACTGGCCCTGCAGCAGAACTCAGCTCCGTTCGGCAGACGCAGCCTTAGGTGACCAGCCGGACCGTCCAGAAGTCGCTGGAGAGTCCCCGCTGGGCGAGATAGGCATAGGGAAGGGTGAAGTATCCGCCCATGCCCCAAGTGGCGGCCCACGAGTTCCGGACCACGAACCACTGGGAAGCGTCGTCATAACCCACGGCCATGACGGCGTGGCCCCCCAGGACCTTCTCGCCGCTGGCTGGCATGGGCGCGTGCCCGGTGCTCGCGACCTGCTCGCTCTCGAAGCTCTCGTAGACCGTGAATCCGAAGACGAACGGATAGCCGGAGGCCAAACATCCCTTGAGCTGACTCGGATTGGAGACCACGCGCTGATAGGTGACGGCCTTGTTCTTGGCACCATCGTCGTAGCAGTTGGTCGGCGGCCGGTCGGCGAACTTCGTAATGTCGTAGGGCCATAGGGGCTCGTGGCAGGCCCCGTCTGAGGCGACCGTCTTGATGCCATCGCGGATCTGGGCCCCGCTGTCGGACGCCACCGTGCCCTCGAGGGACCGCTCGTTGTAGTAGATGTACAGCCGCGAAGGCACGAAGACATCTGAGAGCTTCTGCTTCATCTGGTCGAACTCGAGAGCCGCTCCAATGGC
>DASXCO010000131.1 GCA_036491125.1 Acidimicrobiales bacterium
AGCTCCCTCATGGGCGGGTCGATCTCCTGCAGCACGACCGAGGGATGGATGTTCGGCAGCTCGAGGACGACCCCCATGAAGGCCGCCTGGTGCATCGCCTCGGGCCGGCTGTGCTCCTCCTCGGCCCCGACCTCGGACTCCTCGGACTCCTCGGACTCGAAGGGGCCGTCGGCGGGCTGCGCCGGGCCCTCCCCGGGCTCGGGCGAGGGTGGGAGCCCGTGCTGGCCTTCATTGGCCTCGGAGGGGACCCCAGAGGCGGCGGCCTGGCCCACGACGGAGTGGGCGGGGCCGGGTCCCCCGTCGCCCGCCATCGACGCCCTCAGCGGAATCGCCGCATGCCCACATTGAGCACGATCCCGATGGCGGCGAAGAAGGCGATGGTCGCTGATCCGCCGTAACTCATGAAAGGCAGTGGGATACCCGTGATCGGCATGATACCCATCGTCATGCCGGCATTCTGGAACACCGACAGGCCAATCAGGCCGAGCACTCCCCCGGACAGCAGCGTGCCCAGGTTGTCCCGCGCCATCTGGGCGATCCGGAGGATGCGCCAGAGGATGATCCCGAACAGCGCCAGCAACGAGGCGGCGCCGAGGAAGCCCAGCTGCTCACCGACGGCCGTGAAGATGAAGTCGGTCTGCTGCTCGGGCACGTAGTTGAGGTTGGTCTGGGAACCGTTGAACAGACCCTTGCCGGTGGTACCCCCCGAGCCGATGGCGATCTTCGACTGGGCCAGGTTGTAGGTCGACTGCTGGCTCTGGTTGCTGCTGGTGTTCCCGCCCTGGGCAGCCGGCGTCGTCTGGCCGGCCGGTGTCTGGTGCACGAAAGAGGTGAGCCGTTGAACTTGATACTGCTTGAGCACCCCCAGCTGCACGACGGCGACGATGAGGACCACGGCGAGCAACCCGAGCGCGGCCAGGTAGCGCCCTCTGACCCCCGCCACCACCATCATGACCAGCAGGGATGCGGCCATCACCATGGCCGTCCCCAGGTCCGGCTGCCTGTAGACGAGAAGGATCGGGATACCGGCCATCACCAGCAGGACGATGACGTGGCGGAGCATGATGGCGCCCTGGTGCCGTCGCAAGTACGCGGCCATGGCCAGGATGAGGGCGAGGCTGGCGAAGGCCGAGGGCTGCAGCTGGAAAGAGCCCACCTGGAACCAGCGCTGGGACCCGAGGGCGCTGCGCCCCAGCGGGCTCAGCACCGCCAGCAGGCCCAGGAGGACGGCGCCGTAGGCGATGACGCCCAGGAACTCGAACCGGTGGTAGTCGATGAGCATCACGACGACCATGACCACCACGCCGATGACGGCGTAGAGGAGCTGCTTCTTCAGATAGAAGCGGGGATCGGCGCCGGCGAGCTCCAGCTTGCCTCTGGTCGCCGAGTAGACCATCACCACGCCCATCGCGGCCACGGCCAAGGTGGCGACGGCGAGCACCACGTCGACGTGCTGGAAAATGGTCGTGCGGCTCCGAGCCCGGGTCGGTTGGTCCAGGACGCGTAAAGCCACCATCACCTCCTCGCCACGACCGCCGCTATCGTGGGCCGCACCGATTCTGAATGAGCCCCGGGGGCAACGCAAGCCACCCCGGGTACGAGTCAGCCGCTGGGGCTACCCGCCTCCAGAGATTCGACCCACTCTCGCGCCGGCCGTTGACCCGGGCCGGGCTCGGTCGGCAAGGATGCCAGGCGTGATCTTCGCTGCGACCACACCCCTGATCAGCGGTCAGAACGACCAGGGCTACATCCACGACCTCCTCCGCCAATACGGAGCCAGCGAGTTCTTGGCCCGCACCGTCCAGTTCGTCGTCGTCCGTCCTCTCGAGATCATCCTCATCCTCGTCATCGCCTGGCTGGCCTCCCGGCTCGGCGCCAGGGTGGCGAAGCGGACGCTGCGCTCGCTCAGCAACCGGACACGACTGGAGTCCCTCTCACCGCGAGCCTCGCTCCGCATCGAGACGATCGGCTCCCTGGTCGCCAGCCTCTGGCGTGCCGTGGTCTGGATCGTCGCGGCCCTGACCATCCTGGGCGTGCTCGGGATCAACCTCACGCCCATCCTGGCCGGGGCCACGGTCATCGGGGCTGCCCTCGGCTTTGGCGCCCAGAGCATGGTGCGCGACTTCCTCTCCGGCTTCTTCATCATCGCCGAGGACCAGTACGGAGTCGGCGACGCCATCGCCGTGGGTGACACCCAGGGCACCGTCGAAGAGGTCAACCTGCGGGTCACCCGTCTCCGGTCGGTCGATGGCACGGTCTGGTATCTGCCCAACGGCGAGATCCGACGGGTCGGCAACTCGTCGATCCAGTGGTCCCGCGCCCTGGTCGACATCGTCGTGCCGTACGGAACCGACATCGATCGGGCCACCGAGGTGGTCGCCGACGAGGGATCGGCGGTCGCGTCGGATCCGGCGTGGTCCTCCATGTGCCTGGGCCCGCCCGAGGTCTGGGGTGTGAACTCTATGGACCACGAGTCGATCACCATCCGACTCGTGGTCAGGACCACCACGTCGCAGAAGGACACCGTCGCCCGCGCCATGCGAAGCCGCATCAGCGCCCGCCTGCAGCGCGAGGGCATCGTCGCTCCCGGTCCCGGGAGTTAGCGCGACTGCAGCACCTCGACGGCCGCGGCGCGCATCACCGCAAGGGGGGCGTCGTGGCCGGTCCACAGCTCGAAGGCCAGGGCGGCCTGGTGTACGAGCATCCCCATGCCGTTGACCGCGGTGGCCCCCTGCCGGCGCGCCGCCTCGATCAGGGGGGTGGTCGCCGGGTGGTACACCAGATCGACGACGACCTGACCGGGAGCGAGCCGGCCAGCCTCGACCAGCGGGGCGCCATCGGCGGAGTCCCCGATCGGGGCGGCCCCGACCGTCATCCCGACGGGCGTCGCGTGCACCACGAGATCCATGTCGCCGATCTCGGCCGCGTGTCCCGTCCGTCCGACTCCACCAGCCAGCGCCGCCGCAGCTCGACCGCGGTCGGCGGTGCGGTTCACGACGACGACCTCGGCCGCCCCCGCCTGGGCCAGCGCCAGCACCACCGCCCTGGCCGCTCCGCCCGCTCCGATCACGAGGCAACGGCGCCTCGAGGGGTCGAAGCCGGGCTCCGACCGCAGCCCGTCGATGAACCCCTGTCCGTCCGTGCTCTCCCCGACCAGCTCGTCGTGCTGTCGGACGACGGTGTTGACGGCACCGAGGGTCGCGGCCGTCGGTGAGCACCGGCCCAGCGCCTCGGCTACCGCGCTCTTGTGGGGCATCGTGACGGAAAGACCTTCGATGCCCAGCGCCATGGCGCCCACGAGCGCCTCGCGCGCCCGACCGGCTGGGACCGGAAACGCCAGATAGGCCCAGTCGAGGCCCACCGCCTTGAAGGCGGCGTTGTGCAGGGTCGGCGAGAGAGAGTGTCGTACGGGATCGCCGATGACCCCCGCCAGGCGGGTTGCCCCGGTCGGCCACACCGTGTTCGTCAACCCAGGCCGCGCTGGTGGGCCAGGGCGATGTTGGCGTTCTGCTCCGCCAGCGTCGTCGAGAAGGCCTCGGTCCCATCGGGTGCGACCACGACGAAATACAGCCAGGGGCCGGGCGTGGGGTTGAGGGCCGCCACGAGGGAAGCCTCCGAAGGGTTCGCGATCGGCGTCGGCGGCAGGCCGGCGACTCGGTAGGTGTTGTAGGGAGACGTGATGCTGAAGTCAGCCTTCGTCAGCGTGGTGAGGTGCCCGCCGAGGGCGTAGATCACGGTCGAGTCGAGCTGGAGCGGCATGCCTCTGGCCAGTCGGTTGTAGACGACCTGGGCCACCCGCCCCTGGTCGTCGGGGACCTTGGCTTCCCGCTCGACGATCGACGCGACTATGAGTGCTTCGTAGGGGGTGACCTTGATCCGTGCCGCCTGCTGGGCGAGACCGATCGCGGTGGCCTGGCTGTCGAAGGCGGCCACCATCTGGCCGAGGATCGTCAGGTCGTCGGCGCTGGGGTTGAACGAGTAGGAGGCCGGTTGGATCAGCCCCTCCAGGCTCGTGGTGCCCGGAGGCCCGAAGGTCGAGTGGACCCGGCCGCTGTTCGCGGCGGCGAGGAAGCCCGCCGCCGAGTGGCCCCGAAGCTGCCCGACCCTTGCCGCCACGTCGCCCAAGGTCGCACCGCTCGGGATCGTGACCCGATCGGCGCTGGGCCCGTGCCCGAGCGCGCCGACCACGTCGCCATAGGAGTCGTCTCGACGCAGCGCATAGCTCCCGGCCTGGACCGTGCCCGCTCCATGGATCCGCACGTAGAGGCGAAACAGCGTCGGGGACCCGATCACGCCGTTGCGAGCCAGGATGTCGGCGACGGCAGAGTACGAGCTGCCGGCGGGCAGGTTGACCGTGACCGTCCGTCCGGGACCACCCGGCGGGTTGACCTGGAAGTCGATCCAGATCGCCGCCGCCGTCACCACGACGAGCACCCCGGCAACGGAGGCGAGCACCACACGTTGAGTGAACGAGAGCCTGCGGCGGCGCTTCACCCACTCGGGACCTGCCTGATCGTCGTCGTCGGACGCGGTGGCCACGGCGCCCCCCTCGTCTTCGGGGCGTGACGGCCGCCGCGGCGCCCGACGCCAGTCGTCGGAGGGTGGCGATCGGCCGTCGACCGGGTCTCCTGTGCGGCCGGAGGCCCCGCGGTCACTCATCGGCCGTCCGCGGCGAGCTCCGTTGCGCGTGGCTATCGAGCCATGACTGCAACATGATGGCGGCCGCCACCTTGTCGACCGAGCCCCGTCTGGCCGTCCGGCGAGCCCCCCGCCGCAGACCCGACCGATCCAACGAGTGGCCCGCGCTAACCGTCGTCAAGCGCTCGTCGTGAGTCTCCACCGGCACACCGACGGCTCCCGCGAGCCGATCCGCCTCGGTCCGCGCCGCCCGGGCCGCGGGCCCGACGGTCCCGTCGAGTGACAGCGGCAACCCGACGACCACCGTTGAGGCTCCCAGCTCGGTCACGATCCGAGCGATCTCGGCGTGATCGCGGCCGACGTCGCCCGAGCGCTCGACCACCTCGTACGGAGAGGCCAGTGTCCCGTCGCTGTCGCTTACGGCGACGCCGACCCGGCGCTCACCCAGGTCGATACCCACCACCCTCATGTCAGGCCGAGGTTGGCGCGCACCAGGGCCAGGGCCTCGTCGATGCGCCCCGGATCCCGGCCGCCGGCCAGGGCCAGCTCGGGGCCCTTGCCCCCACCGCCGCCCACGATGCGGGCGGGCTCGGCC
>DASXCO010000132.1 GCA_036491125.1 Acidimicrobiales bacterium
CAACATCTTTGACCAGACCGTGGCTGTGGCCCACGTCACGTGGTGTTTTGTGGACCGAAGGCGTAGCCTCACAAACCGTGGGGACGGTCGCTGGGGACCCGACTTGGAAGGAGGCGCTGCACCGCGGTGTCTCGCGGCGAGGAGAAGGCACCAATCTGGTCGGAGCCGTGGTGGTAACCGCCTACCTGAGCTGGTTCCCGCCGCCGGGAGGCAGCCACGGCTCGCTCGATACGAACGACCTGCTGCTGTCCCTCGGCCTGGCCCTGGTCTATATGGCGTTGGCCTTTCCCGCCGGCGTACGGCTCGGGCATCGCTTCGGTCTGAAGGCGACGGGCTGGCTCGTCGACGGACGCCAACCCACGGAGCCGGAGGCTCGCGCCACGTTGGCACTGCCCTGGCGCACCGCGGCCACGTCCTTCACGCTGTGGCTCGGCGCCGCCGTCGTCTTCTACGGCGTGGAGTTCGTCTTCGATCCCAGTGGCTACCAGAGTGCCCGAGTGTCTGTCGGCGTCCTGCTCGGCGGCCTGACGACCTCGGCCCTGGCCTTCTTGCTTTGTGAACGGGCCCTGCGCCCCCTCTTTACCTTGGTCCTCGCCGACGGGGCGCCGCCACGGACGCGTCGGCTGCGACTGGGCCCGAAGCTGGTGCTGACCTGGGCCCTCGGGTCGGGCGTGCCTCTGCTGGCCATCGCCCTCTCGCCCCTCGGCCTCGGGCCCGGCGGTCGGGCCCAGCTGATCGGACCCGTGGTCGGGCTCTCGGCGCTGGGGCTCGTGATCGGCTGCGTGATGACCCTCGTCGCCGCCCGGATGCTCTCCGATCCCCTCGAGCAACTCCGCGCCGCGGTCGCCAGGGTGGAGAACGAGGACGTCGAGGTGGAGGTGCTGGTCAACGACGCCGGCACGCTCGGGTACCTGCAGATGGGCTTCAACCGTATGGTCGCCGGGCTCAGGGAGCGGCGACGCCTGGAAGACCTCTTCGGGCGGCACGTCGGAGTGGACGTCGCCCGTGGTGCACTGGACAATGGCGTCAACCTCGACGGCGAGCGACGAGAGGTCAGCGTCATGTTCGTGGACCTGGTCGGCTCGACGGGACTGGCGCAGCGCCAAGGGCCTGAGGTGGTTGTCGAAACGCTCAACGCCTTCTTCGACGTGGTCGTGAGCGTCGTGACCGCCGAGGGAGGATGGGTCAACAAGTTCGAAGGTGATGGCGCGCTGTGCGTCTTCGGGGCGCCGGTCGTGCAGCCCGACCACGCCGCTCGAGCGTTGCGCGCCGCGCACACCCTGCGCAGGGAGTTGCTCGCCCTCGCGGTCAGCCACGCCGAGGTGGACGCCGCCATCGGGGTGTCGTCCGGGGTGGCGGTCGCCGGGAACGTGGGCGCTGCCGAGCGGTATGAGTACACCGTCATCGGCGACCCAGTGAACGAGGCGGCGCGACTGACCGAGCAGGCGAAGGCGCGGCTGGGCCGGGTGCTCGCCAGCGAGGCGACGATCGCCCGAGCCGCAGGGGAAGGTCGGCGGTGGGGCAAGGTCGATGCGCTCGAGCTACGGGGACGAGCCGCGCCCACGCTCGCCTACGAGCCGGGTCCCATCGGCGGGCTGTCCTCGGAGTCGGCGCCGCCGCGGGAGGCGGCCCGGTAGCGTTGCCGGGTCGTGGCCCAGCCGAGCGCCCAGGAGTCGATGGGACGGGTCGGCCTGCCCGCGCCCGTCCGGGACCTCGCTCGGCGTCACTGGGACGCGGTGATCGTCGGAGGCGGCCACAACGGGCTGGCCGCGTCTGCCTACATCGCCCGTGCCGGTCGGCGGGTGCTCGTGTTGGAGGCGAGGGAGCGCCTGGGCGGCGCCTGCACCCTCGAGCAGCCGTTCGACGATCCACGCTGGCACGTCAGCCCGTGCGCCTACCTCGTGGGGCTGCTGCATCCGCTGGTGGTGGAGGAGCTGGAGCTGGCCCGCTTCGGCTACGGCGTGGAGGTCGTCGACCCGCATCTCTGGTGCCCTCTGGAGGACGCGTCGGCCCTGACGCTCTGGAACGATCCCGTGCGCTCGGCCGCCGAGGTGGCAGCCCTCTCGCCCGGCGACGTCGACGGGTATCTCGCCTACGAGGACGTCTTCGCACGGCTGCGACGGGCGCTGCGCGGTCCCGCGACCGACACGTGGCTGGGTGACGCACCGACGCAGGAGGAGCTGGTGGCGCGCCTCGGCGATGATGCGGAGGCAGTCGACGTCGTGCTCGGTGCCCCGATCGCCGACGTCCTCGAGCGACACGTGAAGGACTCGCGGCTGCGGACCGCTCTCCACGGTCAGGGGATCATCGGCACCTACGCCGGTCCGCGTGACGCCGGGACGGCGGCCGTTCACGCCATGCACTCGTCAGGGACTTTGGACGGTGAGGGCGGGGCCTGGGGCTACGTGCGTGGCGGCATGGGTCGGGTGTCGTTCGCCCTGGCCGACGCGGCGATGGCGGCCGGAGCGGTCGTGGCGACGGGGGTCTCCGTGGGCGCCGTCCGACCCGGCGAGGGGGTCGTGGTCGAAGGGGGCGAGACGATCCGCGCCGATGCCGTGGTCTCGAACGCCGATCCCAAGCGGACGCTGGCGCTGTGCGCGAGTGATGTTCCAGGGCACTACCGCCAGCGCCTCGAGGAATGGCGGATGGACAGCCCGGTGGTGAAGGTGAACTGCGGCCTGGTCCGGCTGCCTCGGTTCGTGGCCGCCACCGACGACACGCCCTTCCGATCGATGGTGACGATCAGCACCGGCGTCGACGACACCCAAGCGGCCTGCGCGGCCAGCCGTCGCGGCCTGCCGAGTCCAGCATGGTGCGAGCTGTACTTCCAGACAACCTACGACCCCACCATCGCTCCACGGGGCAAGCACACCATGAGCATCTTCGCCCAGTACGCCCCGTACCGGCTGGCAGAGGGTGACTGGGCGGCGCGGCGGGACGAGATCGGCGATCTCGTCCTGGCTGGCATCGCCCGTTTCGCACCGGACGTGGCTGAGGTCGTCGACCAGCGCCAGGTGCTCGGCCCACCCGACATCGAGGCCCGGACGGGGCTTACCGGAGGTCACATCTTCCAGGGGGAGTGCCTCCCGGACCAGATGTGGGAGAGACGGCTCACACCGCGCACACCCATTCCGGGTGTGTACCTGTGCGGCGCGGCGACGCACCCGGGTGGGAGCGTCATCGGGGCCAACGGCCGCAACGCGGCGATGGTCGTGGTCGGCGACCTGGCCGCGCAACGCAGCGCGCACGCCGATCCCGCCTAGACCGCTCGGAGTCTCCTACGGCACCACCCACCGACGGCCGCCCTGCCCCGCGAGCAGGCGCCCGAAGCGCATCCCGGGGAAGTGCACACCGGCCACGGGAACGCCGGTGTCCTCGATCTCCCGGGCGAGCGCCGTCCGGGTCCGGCGGGCGAGCGCCGGATCGACGTCGCCCAGGATCGCCCACTCGTCATCCACCAGCTGCACCGGGCAGTGGGCCACGTCTCCCAGCAGGAGCGCTCGGTCGGCCCCCGAAGAGATGACGACCACCGTGCTGCCAGGTGTGTGCCCGGGAGCGGCCAGCACGTCGATGCCAGGAAGCAGGGGTCCGCTCGCCTCCCACGTCTCCAACCTGCTCTCGACGGGCGACAGCTTCTTGGTCGCCCCGGGGTCCGGGCCCACGAAATGGGTCCAGTCCCGTCGATCGCATCGGTACGTGGCGTTGGGGAAGACCACCTCACCCTTTCTCGTCGCCCAGCCCACGTGGTCGAAGTGCAGGTGGGTGAAGACGACGTCGGTCACCTCGCTCGGCCCGACGCCGTGGGCGGCCAGGCTCTCGAGGAACGCTCCCCCGGAAAATGGTCCCTTGATGGAGCCCACGCCCGCGTCCACCACGGCGACCCCGCCTCGGTGCCGAACCAGGAACCCCCCCAGCTCCAGGGGAAGCAGTCCGTCGTCGGTGAGCAGGTCGCGGTGGGGCGCCCACTGCTCCTCGGTCGTGCCGGCGAAGGCATCGCCAGGGGGAAAGTAGGCGGTGCCGTCGTGCACCGGCAGTACTTCGACTTCTCCGATCAGCATGGACGCCAGCATGGCGCCTAGTTTGGCCCCGTGCCTACAACCGAGCTCCCGGCGTTCAATCCGTTCGAGCCGGGGTTCTTCACCGACCCGTACTCGCGTTACCGGGCACTCCGGGAAGGTGACCCGGTCCACCACAGTCCCCTGGGCTTGTGGATGCTCTTCCGCCACGACGACATCGTCGGCCTGCTGCGGGATCCGGCGCTGAGCGTCGAGCCCGAGAATGCAGCGCCAACGCTGCGAGCCCAGGTGTTCCAGGAGGTGGCCGGCGAGCGCGCCATGCGCCGGCCGCGGGCCATCCTGAGCCTCGACCCTCCCGACCACACGAGGCTGCGGCGCCTCGTCTCCAAGGCGTTCACTCCAAAACGGGTCGAGGCGCTGCGGCCACGGGTTGAGCAGCTCGTGAACGAGGCGCTCGACCGCGTGGCGCCGGGGGCCACGATGGACGTGATCTCCGACCTGGCCTACCCGCTGCCGTTCACCGTGATCTGCGAGCTCCTGGGAATGCCCGAGGGCGAGCGCGATCAGCTGCGGGAGGCGTCGCACACGCTGGCCGGGACGCTCGACCCCATCCTGAGCCCCGAGCAGATCGAGGCCGCCATGCGGGCCTCCGATCTGATCCGTGCGTATGTGACCGACGTCGTGGCGTGGAAGCGTGCCAACCCCGCCGACGATCTCCTCTCGGCCCTCGTCGGGGCCGAGGAGGAGGGCGACCGGCTGTCCCAGGCCGAGCTCCTCGACCAGGTCGTGCTGCTCTACATCGCCGGACACGAGACAACCGTCAACCTGATCGGGAACGGCAGCCTGGCCCTGCTCCGCAACCGGGCCGCCTACGAGCAACTGGGCGCCGACGCCGATCTCGCCGTCAACGCCGTCGAGGAACTGCTTCGCTACGACAGCCCGGTGCAGTTCTCCCGGCGCGTCACCCTCGCAGACCTGAAGATCGGCGACCGGCTCATCGAAGCCGGAAGCTTCGTGCTCACCTGCCTGGGCTCGGCCAACCACGATCCGGGTCGATGGGGTGAGGACGCCGACCGCCTCTCGCTCACCAGGCCGGGCGCGGCCCAGCACGTCTCCTTCGGCAGCGGGATCCATCACTGTCTGGGCGCGGCACTGGCCCGGTTGGAGGGCCAGGTGGCGTTGCGCACGCTGGCCCAGCGTTTCCCGGCCGCGGAGCTCGAGGACGAGCCCGAGGCATGGAACGGCAGGATCGTGCTGCGGGGCCTCGACCGTCTTCCCGTATCACCGTGGGGCTGACGCTGCATCCAGACGTGGAGTCGTTGTCCTTCCTGCTCGGGACGTGGGCGGGGGAGGGCCACGGCGAGTATCCGACCATCGAGTCGTTCGATTACACCGAGGAGATCCGCTTTTGGCACACCGGAAAGCCGTTTGTGGCCTATGCGCAGGGGACCTGGAGCGTTGACGACGAGCGGCCACTCCACTCGGAGACCGGGTTCTGGCGAGCCTCCCCACGAGGAGGCCTGGAGGTCGTGCTCGCACACCCGAACGGCATCGTCGAGGTGGAGGAGGGAACCGTGGCCGGTACCGAGGTCGAGCTGGCGAGCGTTGCGGTAGCTCGCACGAGCACCGCGAAGGAGGTGACGTCCCTGGAGCGCAGCTTGCGCGTCCGTGGTGATTCTCTCGTCTACCGACTGCGGATGGCGGCGGTGGGCGAGCCCCTCACCCACCATCTCGCCGCCGAGCTGCGACGCGTCGCGGCCGGCTGACATGAGCGCGCGGCCTCATGTGGCCGTCGTCGGTGCCGGCGACGCCGACGAGGAGCTGGCCGCGGCGGCCGAGGAGGTGGGACGCCGGCTGGCCGAGGCTGGCGTGGCTGTCGTGTGCGGGGGTCTCGGGGGCGTGATGGAGGCGGCGTGCCGCGGCGCCAAATCGGCCGGGGGCCTCACCATCGGGATCCTGCCCGGCCGGCGGCGACAGGACGCCAACCGCTGGGTCGACGTGGCCATCCCGACCGGCATGGGAGAGACACGCAATGCCCTCGTCGTGCTGAGCGCCGACGCCGTCGTCGCCGTGGGCGGAGAGCACGGGACGCTGTCGGAGGTGGCGTTCGGTCTCAAGCTGGGGCGCCCGGTCGTCGGCCTCCGGACCTGGCGACTGGTCCGGGGCGACGGCGCCGTCGACGAGAGCATCGTCCCCGCCGAGGATCCCCAAGCTGCCGTCGCTGTCGTCCTGGCGCTCACCGGCCACGCGAGCGCGTAAGAGTTGCCCAGCGCCGGTCCGAGTAGCCGCCGTCGCGGCCAGCGGCAGCGGTGACGACACCGGCGAGGATCGACAGGACGATCTCCTCGGCGCTGCGGCCATCAATGTCGAGTCCCACGGGCGTACGAATGCGAGCGATGTCGGCTTGCTCCTTTCGTCAGCCCGCGGCCAGCTGGCCGGCCAGCTCGGTTCTGATGCTCGAGCAGCTCGGTGCGCCGCCACCGACCGAGTTGGGACCCGTCGGTTGCGGCCACGCTCCGTTGATCGAAAGGGGCAGGTCGGGTACCTGCCAGGCGGAGGAGGCCGGGCCGATGACCTGCTCGGCCACAGACAACAGGCTCGAGTCGGAGGGCGTCCCGCCCCCGAGCACGTCCTGGATCATGGCGTCGGCAGTTGGATCGCCA
>DASXCO010000133.1 GCA_036491125.1 Acidimicrobiales bacterium
GGGCGGCTCGTTGGGGCCGCAATCCTGCGACCGGCGAGCAGATCCGGATCAAGGCGTCCAAGCGGGCCCGTATCACGGCGCTCAAGGGCTTCAAGGACTCCGTGCTCAACCCCTCCCAGGCGCCCAAGCTAGGGCGTGGCGTGCTGGATGGCTCGGCCGCCCCGGCGAAGAAGACGGCGAGCAAGAAGGCGGCGGCCAAGAAGTCAACGGGTCGGAAGGCCACGGCGAAGAAGTCGCCGGCCAAGCGGCCCGCGGCCAAGAAGACGGTGAAGAAGAAGGCAGCGAAGAAGACCGCCAGGCGTTGACCGCCCGCGGCCTCAGCGCGATCCACCACTCGTAGTCGTCGGGCACCGAGCCCCGCCAGCTTGCTGGCGGGGCTCCCCGACCAGTGACTTGGCCTACGATCTCCCCGTCGATCATGCGTAATCAGTGCCGGCCCGCCCGCCTGCGCTGGGTCACGGACGAGCAAGGGGACTGCGATCGTGCTGAGCTATCTTCAGGCTGTCATCCTGGGGCTACTGCAGGGGATCACCGAGCTGTTCCCGATCTCCAGCCTGGGCCACACGGTGATCTTCCCGGCGCTGTTCGGGTGGCACAGCGTGGTCCAGGCCCAGTCGGCCAAGGAGTCGTTCTTCCTGGCCTTCCTCGTCGGCATGCACGTGGCCACGGCCATCGCGCTCCTCATCTATTTCCGCGACCAGTGGGTCCGGATCATCAGAGGGTTCTTCGTGACCCTTCGCACCCGGCGCATCGAGACGGCCGACGAGCGCCTGGCCTGGCTCCTGATCGTGGCCACCATCCCCGCTGGGATCGCCGGGCTGGTGTTCGAGAGGCTGTTCCGGACCGTGTTCGCCAAGCCCATCGCCGCCGCCGGGTTCCTCGTGATCAACGGCCTGATCCTGTTCGTCGGCGACGCAGCCCGGCGACGGGCCGAGGCGCACCAGCCCGTAGAAGCCCCGGGGGCAGCGAGGGCGCCGGCCCGGCGGCTCGACACGCTCGATTTCCGAGAGTCCGGCGTCATCGGCGTCGCCCAGGTCTTCGCCCTGTTGGCCGGGATCAGCCGGTCAGGCATCACGATGGTCGCCGGCCTGGTCCGCGGGCTCGACTACGAGGACGCGGCGCGCTTCTCCTTCCTGCTGGCCACGCCGATAATCCTGGCCGCCGGGCTTTACAAGCTCCCAACGGATTTCCTCGGTCACAACGGCGACGGCGTACGTGGCCAGATCCTGGCGGCCAGCCTCGTCGCCGGCGTGGCCGCCTACCTAACCGTGCGGTTCCTCATGCGCTACTTCGAGACCCGCAAGCTGTGGCCCTTCGCTATCTACTGCGTCCTCTTCGGCGGTGCGATGATCATCTACTTCCGCTGAGGTCGGGCGCGACCGCAGGCGAGCGGCCGGTGACTCAGTTGAAGCGCAGGATCGGCCAACCCGACGCTCGGGCCGCGGCTCGCAGCGCCCGGTCCGGGTTGACGGCGACGGGGCGACGGCAGGAGCGGAGCAGCACGAGATCGGAGGCGGAGTCCGAGTAGGCCGCGGCCTCGGTGAGCTGCACGGGTCCGACCTCCTGGGCGAGACGATCGAGCTTGCCTCGACCCTGGCAGAACGGTCCGGCCAGTCGACCCGTGTAGCAACCGTCGACCACCTCGGCCACGGTGCCGACTCCCCGGTGCGCACCGAGCAGGGAGCTCACAGCCGTCACCAGCTCGTGCGGACTTGCGGACAGGACCACGCAGAAGTCGCCGCGCTCGAGGTGCTGCTCGAGCAGCCAGCGGGCACCGGAATAGACGTTGGCGGCGACGTCGGTCGCGACCTCCATGACGGCTGGAAGCAGCGGGGCCTGCGGAGTGCCCGAGAAAGCCCCCAGCATGCTGTCCCGCAGGCGCTCCACCTTGGACTCGCTGGCCCCGCAGCGCTGGAACACGAGGTTGCGGGCCACGTGCTGCGGCAGGGTCCAGGGACTCAGGAGGCCTCGTCGGGCCAGGGCCCGGCCGAGGTGGACGAGGCTGGAACCGGGGATCAGCGTCCGGTCCAGGTCGAAGATGGCGAGGGTGCTGGAGGGGGCTGTGGTGAGACCTGGCCGGGTTCGCTCGAGCGCCGCCAGTGCCGCCATGTCTCCAGTGTGCGGTGGGCCCCTTGCGCCGCGATGAACGCGACCGACAGGGCAGATGAACCGTTCGCGAACATCCTGCGTGCCGTGTGACGAAACGGATTCCACTCTCAGCATCCACACGACCGCCCAACCACTCTTTGCCTCGCGTTCACCTTGATGCCCCGATATCGCCATAAACTGGTCACAGTCGGGCCGTAGCGTGCCGCGCCATGCGAAGATTGACGCACGTTGGGAACCTCAAGATCGCGGCCGTCACCGTCGCCGCGACCGCTCTCGTCGCTACCCTCGGCTCGGCCGCCCAAGGGTCGGCAGCGCCGGGGGACTCCTCACCGGACGAGGCGGCGACGACCACGCCGATCAAGCACCTGGTCGTGATCTTCCAGGAGAACGTGTCCTTCGATCACTACTTCGGCACCTATCCCAACGCCACCAACCCTCCTGGCGAGCCGTCCTTCAGGGCCGGCGCCGGGACACCGGCCGTCAACGGGTTCACCCCGGCCCTGCTGACAGCCAACCCCAACGGCGCAAATCCGTCGCGACTCGACCGGTCGGTCCCGCTGACGTGCGATCAGGACCACGACTACACGCCCGAGCAGAACGCTTTTGATCACGGCCTCATGGACAAATTCATCCAGAACACCCAGGTCGAGTCGTGCTCACCGCCCGATCAGGCGCCGGCCAATCTGGTCATGGACTACTACGACGGCAACACCGTCACCGCGCTGTGGAACTATGCCCAGCACTTCGCCATGAGCGACAACTCGTTCGGCTCCACCTTCGGGCCATCCACGCCCGGTGCCCTCAACCTCGTGTCGGGTCAGACCCACGGAGCGACGCCCGCCACGCTTCCCGACGTCGTGAACAACGGCACCGTCATCGGCGACGCCGATCCCGCCCACGACGACTGCTCCGCCGGGACGACGATCGGCACGAGTGGCACGAACATCGGTGATCTCCTCAACGCCCACAGGCTGACGTGGGGTTGGTTCGAAGGCGGCTTCCGGCCGTCGGGCCAGAGCAACGGGAAGGCCGTCTGTGGCACCGCCCACACGAACGTCGGTGGCGCCAGCGTGTCCGACTACAGCGCCCACCACGAGCCCTTCCAGTACTACGCCAGCACGGCCAACCCGCATCACCTGCCACCGACCTCGGTCGCGGCCATCGGCTCGACCGACCAGGCCAACCACCAGTACGACACCTCGGACTTCTGGGCCGCAGCCAACGGCGGCCACCTGCCGGCGGTCAGCTTCCTCAAGGCCCCTAGGTACCAGGACGGCCACGCCGGCTACTCGGACCCGCTCGACGAGCAGCACTTCGTGGTCAACACCATCAACAGCCTCCAGAAGCTCGACAGCTGGAAGTCGACCGCCGTGGTGCTCGCCTACGACGACTCCGACGGGTGGTACGACCACGTCATGGGTCCGATCGTCAGCCAGTCCAACGATCCCTCGGCCGACGCCCTCACCGGCCCGGGCATGTGCGGAACGGCCCCGACAGGCGCCTTCCAGGATCGGTGCGGCTACGGCCCGCGACTGCCCCTCCTGGCCGTCTCGCCCTGGGCCAAGACGAACTTCGTGGACAGCTCGGTGACCGACCAGTCGTCGATCCTGAAGTTCGCCGAGGACAACTGGGGCCTGGGTCAGATCGGCAACCAGTCGTTCGACGCCAAGGCGGGAAGCCTCGCCAACCTCTTCGACTTCACCGGGCACGCGAACGGGCGTCGGTTGATGCTCGACCCGACCACCGGACAACCAGGTTCGGGCCAGACGCAGTAGTCTCCGGCCGGCTCCGCCCGGCGGTAGGGTCTCGGCATCGACGAGCTCCTGACCGAGGAGGAGAGCTTGGCTGCGGAGGACGTCCGACCGCGGTCTGGCAGCGGGCGCCTCGACAAGATCTACCAGGAGTCGGAGCGCCTCCTCGCCACGTGGCGCCGCCGTTACCGTGGTCGCCCTGAGTGGGAGCTGCGCCGCCTCTGGTTCCTCGCCCTGGAGCGGGAGCAGTTGGTCAGCGTCGCGTATCGGGAGCGGGCGATCGCCCAGCGCGTCGCCCGCATGCCCCTCGACGCCGAGGTGCGTCATCTCCTGCGCCGGGCGCTCATCTGGGTATGGCAGGACGAGGAGATGCACGCCGCCTACGTGCGGGGGGTCCTCCTCCACCGCGCCTCGGTGTGGACGCGAGGGCTGACCTACGGCGAACAGCTCTTCGGCGCAGTGTCAGGATGGGCCAGCGCCACGGACCAGCATCTCCACGTACGAGACCACCCGGTCGCCGTTGCCCTGGCGCGGTCTTTGACCCTGGGCGGCCTCCTCACGGGTCGGCTGAGCAGCGCCCTGCGACAGGAGCTCGACTACGGGCCGTTCCGAAAGTTCTGTCGCCTCAACGTGGAGCTCGAGCGGAGCGCGGCGCTGTGCTGGGCCCGCATCATCGATCTTGCCGCGACCGACGAGGAGCGCGAGGCGGCTGAGCAGGTCGTGGACGATGAGCACCGGCACGGTCGGGTCTTCGCCGTGCTGGCAGCGGCGTTCGGTGATGACGACCGCCTCCGTACCGGATGGACTCGGGAGACGCTCGTCGACGAACTGCGCCCCATCGGAGAGTGGTTCCTGCCTGGGCGGGATCGCGCGGCGTCGGTTCGACCCGGTCGCTTCGCCAGCGGGGCGCCGGTGTACGTCGAGCGGGGAAGCTCGTCGACCGACAAGCGCTCCAGCCTCCGCCAGGTCCTCGATCGAGCGGGCCTGCCCGAGCTCATCGCCTCCAGGGCCTCTACCGGCGTGCCCCTCCGGGCGGCAGTGAAGACGGCCTTCATGCTCGGCTACGACCGCCGTGACCGCTCGACGCTCGTCGATCCGATCCTGGTCGACGAGCTGGCGCGCTACCTGGCCGAGCACGGCGTCGGCGACGTGGCGGTGCTGGAGGCACCCACGCTGTACGACGGCTTCTACGCGCACCGGTCGGTCGCCGAGGTGGCGAAGTATTTCGGCTTCGACTCGCCCGCCTACCGCGTCGTCGACTGCTCGCAGGACCAGGTCCCGTTCGAGTACCTACGAGGAACAGCCCAGTCGTGCATCAGCCGCACTTGGAGCACCGCCGACGTGCGTCTTGTGCTCGCCAAGCTGCGCACCAACCCCTCCGAGCTCGGGCACCTCTGCCTGTCCTCACTCGAAGGGCTCGGCGAGCGCCAGGATCGCTATGTCTTCTCCGACCGCCAACTCCACTACCGGATGGCCACCATGATGGTGGTCGACGCCTTCGAGCCGGATCTGGGCGTGGTCGACGCCTACGATGACGCCGCTCAGGGACCCTTTGGCGTGATGGGCTGCCGGCACCCGGTGTCCCCACACCGGGTCTATGCCGGCGCCGACGCGCTGTCGGTCGACACCGTCGTGCTGCGAGACATGGGCGTGCCCGATCCCCTTCTCTCGCCCATGATCCGCATGGCCACCTACTGGTTCGACGCGTCGGAGGATGCGACGGCCGTGGTCGGTGACGGCGGTCCGATCCCGGGCTTTCGTCACCCCTACTCCAGTGGCGTCTCGACTGCCCTGTCGACCGCCGCGTACCCCGTGTACGTCTACGGAAGCGGCGCCGGGCGGCTCTTCGTCCCGGCCATGGACGAGGGCGCCTTTCCTCCTCTGACCGAGGTCGGGCCGGTCGTCGCCGCCGTCCGCCGAGCTGCCCAGCTGGCGTTCGGCCTCCGTCCCCCGGCCAGCTAGACGGCGCCGGCCGCCACGGTGATCACGTCGAGCAACCCGGTCAGGTCGAGCACCCGACGCACCGGTTCGCTGGGCGCCTCGAGCACGAGCTCACCGCCGAGATCGCGCAGGCGCCGGTGTGAGGCCGCGAGGACCCCGACGCCGGCGCAGTCCATGAAATCCGTGGCGCTGAGGTCGATCAGCACGGTCCGGCCCGGCGCGTCCATACCCTCGAGCGCGGCTCGAAGCCTTGGTGCCGTGGCGCAGTCGAGATCTCCCCGGACCGTGACCATGTGGAGACCGTTGCTCACGGTCGTCGTCACCCCCAAGGGGACCATGTCCTCATCGCCAAACCCGGGTACGCGATCCGCCCCAGTCGCTCGACGATGACGACATGGCGGTCTGAGACTCATCCGTTACACCTTGTTACCAGCAGCGAGCGTCCCTCGCGCAAGAGGGGAAGGTCACCCCGGAAGGGGAAAACGCTGCTCCCTCACGCGATGGAGCGCCGAGGGCGGCCCGACCAGGGACAACTGCTAGACAGAAGACCGATGCCCACCATCGGGTCGCCGCTCCACGGGACGGTCGTCAGCATCGACGTCGGCGAGGGCGACCTCGTGCGCACCGGGCAGCCGGTGCTCGTCCTCGAGTCGATGAAGATGCAGCACCCCGTCGAGGCGGCTGCGGCCGGCTTCGTGCGGAAGATCGAGGTCGCCGTGGCCGACACCGTGGTGCCCGGCCAAGCACTGGTGGTCGTGGAAGAGGCCGCCGTGGTCGATGCCGACGAGCGCGAGGAGCAGACCGGGCCCTCTGAGCAGATCAGGGCCGATCTGGCCGAGGTCCTCGAGCGCCACGCCCTCGGACAGGACGAGGCCAGGCCGGACGCCGTAGAGCGACGCCGGCAGACCGGCCAGCGCACGGCACGGGAGAACGTCGAGGACCTCTGCGACGACGGGAGCTTCGTCGAGTACGGCGGGCTCGCCATCGCCGCCCAACGGCGACGCCGTGACGTGGACGAGCTGATCAGGCGGACGCCGGCGGACGGCCTGGTGGCAGGGATCGGGACGGTCGACGGCCACCGGACGATCGCCATGTCCTACGACTACACCGTGCTGGCCGGGACCCAGGGCCTCCAGAACCACCGCAAGAAGGACCGGCTCTTCGAGCTGGCCGAGACTCTCCGCCTCCCGATCGTGTTCTTCACCGAAGGAGGCGGCGGCCGGCCAGGGGACACCGACGGCGTCGGCGTCAGCGGGCTCGACACCATGGCGTTCCACCTGTTCGCCAGCTTGAGCGGCCTGGTGCCGCTGGTCGCTGTCAACTCCGGCTACTGCTTCGCCGGCAACGCCGCCATCCTCGGATGTTGCGACGTGGTCATCGCCACCGCGAACTCCAACATCGGGATGGGCGGTCCGGCGATGATCGAAGGGGGCGGGTTGGGCGCCTACCCCCCCGGCGCCATCGGACCCATGGAGGTCCAGGTACCCAACGGCGTGGTGGACGTGGCCGTGGCGGACGAGGCGGCCGCGGTCGCGGCGGCCCGGCAGTACCTGTCATATTTCCGTGGGGCGGTGCCCGAGTGGGACGAGCCGGACCAGGCCCGCCTTCGTCACATCGTGCCCGAGGATCGGCTGCGCACCTACGACGTGAGACAGGTGTTGTCGACGCTGGCCGACCGGGGCTCGGTGCTCGAGCTGCGCCAGGGCTTCGGGACGGGCATGATCACCGCCCTCGCCCGGGTCGGTGGACGCCCTGTCGGCGTGATTGCCAACAATCCCGCTCATCTGGGTGGAGCCATCGACGCGACCGCCGCCGACAAGGCGGCCCGCTTCATGCAGCTCTGCGACGCCTTCGACGTGCCGCTGATCTCGCTGTGCGACACACCGGGCATCATGGTGGGGCCGGACTCGGAGAGGCAGGCGAGCGTCCGTCACTGCGCCCGCATGTTCGTGATCGGGTCCACGCTGACCGTGCCGTTGCTGACCATCGTGTTGCGAAAGGGCTACGGGCTCGGCGCCCAGGCCATGGCCGGCGGCAGCTTCAAGGCGCCGATCTTCACCGTGGCCTGGCCGACCGGAGAGTTCGGCGGCATGGGTCTCGAGGGTGCGGTGCGCCTCGGTTACCGCCGCGAGCTGGAGGCGATCGACGATCCCGAACGCCGGGAGCAGACGTTCCAAGAGATGGTCGCGGCCATGTACCGACACGGGAAGGCGCTCAACACGGCGACCTATTTCGAGATCGACGACGTGATCGACCCGGCCGAGTCGCGCCGATGGATCACGGCCGCCCTCGACTCGGCTCCGCCGCCTCCAGCCCGGGCGGGGAAGAAGCGTCCGTGCATCGACACCTGGTGAGCTGAGGACCGCCACAGGCCGTCTCCTGCCGACGTTGGCAGAAGACCGCGCCGTCCTCCCTGGCTCCCCCTGGATATGACCCCGCCGTGTCACGGTTATCGGACCGGCGCTTCCCGGACGACCTCGCCAGGATCCTTGTCGCGGCGAAGGCCGAGAAAACGCGGATGACGCAGTTTGCCATCCTCGGTCCACTCCGTGAACGCAACCTGGGCAACCACCTCGGGACGGACCCAGTGGACGCCCGGTTGGCGAGCTCGAACTCCGACGAACGGAGGGTCGTCCTGGCGAAGGGCTTCGAGCCGCCGCCGGAGATCGAGCAGCGTCTCGACGTCGTACCCGGTGCCCACCTTCCCGGCGAAGACGAGGTCCCTCCCGGAGTAGAAGCCGATGAGGAGGGCGCCGAAGCCGACGCGGCTCCCGGCTGGTTCCGTGAAGCCCCCGACCACCACCTCCTGCTGGTTGGTGCACTTGAACTTGAGCCAGTCCGGGCTGCGCCGACCCACATAGAGGCTGTCGGCCTTCTTGGCGACCACCCCTTCCCAGCCGCGGCCGCAGGCCTCCTGGTCGAAGGCCTCACCGTCAGTGTTGCGGTGAACGCTGTAGCGCAGGGGCTCGCGGTAGGTCACGGCGCGCCGCAGGAGCGCCTTGCGGAGACGCAGCGGCAGGTCGGTGGTGTCGTGTCCGGCCAGATGCAGCAGGTCGAAGACGTAGTAGAAGACGGCGACATCGCTGCGTCGGACCTCCTCACGGTCTCGTATCTGCGTGCGCCGCTGGAGGCGAGCGAAGCTGGTCTGTCCGTCCTCGAAGGCCACGATCTCGCCGTCGACGACGAGATCCGTTTCCGCCTCGCGGCCCAGGGCCTCCGCCACTTCGGGGTAGGCGCCATCCACTCGCTTGCGATCGCGCGACAGCAGGCGGATCTCGCCTCCCCGCCGGTACCCGAAGCACCGCTCCCCGTCCAGCTTGCGCTCGAACAGCCACGCCGGATCCGAGAACCGCCGGTTCGTCAGGGTCGCCAGCATCGGCGGGACCCAGTCGGGCGGCGGGGCCGGCCGGAGTCGGCGGCGCGCATCGTCGGGGAGAGCAGCGAAGAGGTCGCTCATGGGTGGTGCGTCGGTAGGGCTACGGCGTGCTAGTTCCTACCCTCGGCTGCCTGCTCCCACTCCGCATTGCCGGGGCCCGCCTCCCGGTGTAGAACCACCCCCCATGGACTGGCCTCTCCGCTTCGGCGTGTTCTTGGCCCCGTTTCACCCCGCCGGTCAGAACCCAACTCTTGCTCTCGAGCGCGACCTCGAGCTCATCACCCGCCTCGACGAGCTCGGCTTCGACGAGGCATGGATCGGCGAGCACCACTCGGCCGGGTTCGAGATCATCGCCTCCCCCGAGGTGTTCATCGCCGCCGCCGCCCAGCGCACGCGGCACATCCGGCTCGGCACCGGGGTCAGCTCTCTTCCTTACCACCATCCGCTCATGCTGGCCGATCGAATGGTGCTGCTCGACCATCTCACGCGCGGCCGGGTCATGCTCGGCGTCGGTCCTGGGGCGCTGCCGTCCGATGCCTTCATGATGGGCATCGATCCGATGCGGCAGCGCGAGATGATGGAGGAGTCCCTCGAGGCCATCCTTGCCCTGCTCGCGGGCGACGAGCTCGTCACCCGCACAACCGACTGGTTCACCCTCAGCGACGCCCGACTCCAGCTCCGTCCCTACACCCATCCGCGCTTCGAGGTGGCCGTGGCGGCCCAGGTGTCACCGTCCGGTCCGCGAGCCGCCGGACGCTTCGGTCTGGCCCTCCTTTCCCTCGGCGCCACGTCGCTCGGCGGCTTCGATGTCCTGGGTTCGCACTGGGGCGTCATGGAGGAGCGGGCCGCGGAGTTCGGCACGAGCGTCGACCGGCGCCGGTGGCGACTCGTCGGACCCATGCACCTCGCTCCCACCGATGAGCAGGCTCGCGCCGAGGTCGGCTACGGCGTGGGTGAGTGGGTCGACTACTTCCGACGCGTCGCTGCCCTGTCACTCGCCCCCGAGACGGACGACTCGACCGAGCTGGTCGATTCGCTCAACGCGTCGGGCATCGCCGTGATCGGCACCCCGGAGATGGCGATCACCCAGATCCAGAGGCTCATCGACCAGTCGGGCGGCTTCGGCACCTATCTGTTCATGGCCCACGATTGGGCCGATCGCCTGGCGACGCTGCGATCGTACGAGCTGTTCGCCAAGGAGGTCATGCCTCTCTTT
>DASXCO010000134.1 GCA_036491125.1 Acidimicrobiales bacterium
GTGTCGAGCACGCTGGAGCAGGGCGATTGGAACGCGCAACTCGTACGCGGGGATCTGGGCAAGGCCGTTCAGCAACTCAAGCTGGAGTCCGGCAAGGGACTGTTCGTGGGAGGTGTGAAGCTCCCGCTGGCGTTGACGGAGCTGGGATTGATCGATGAGTACGAGTTCGTGGTGCATCCGAGGCTCGCGGGCCACGGGCCGACGTTGTTCGCGGGGCTCTCGAACCATGTCAGCTTGAAGCTCGTGAGCCGTCTGGAGTTCGGCTCGGGGGCAGTGGCGATGCGGTACCAGCCGAGAAGGTAGCCATCGGGCCTGCTGGCCCGAGTGGGCCGCATCGTGGAGCCCTGGTTCGTGAAGATCACCTCGCCCAACGTCATCGACAGCCGGATGTAGTTCATGGGCATCGGCCTCCTCGAGTGACGTCACCTCGGTGGTCGTCGTGACGGGCGACCGCTTCCGTAGAGGAATGTTGCTCCGACTGGACGAACGTCGATGTCCCATCCGAGTTCTCGAACGTGTCGCTCGAGGTCGTCTGGTGCCCAGTAGAGCTTGACAATGTCAAAGCTCCGGCCGTCGCTGAGGCGTCGACTCGCCGCCGGGGTGTCATCGACGACCTTGATCTCGTCGCTGGAGGCGGCTCGGTCGTCCTCGTCGACGAACGCCACCTGACCATCGCCTCCGATACAGGTGGCAACAAGAGCCCAGAACTGAGCGAACCTGACCGTGGGAACATGCGACAGCCAGAATCCGAAGAACACAGCGTCATAGACCCGGTCCGGCGCCCAGCTGAACAGATCGGCCTCGATGTAGGTAACGTTCGCGGTCCTCACCTCCCGTCGATTGCGCTCCAGCATGCGCGGCGAGGCGTCAACGGCGGTCACCGACCGCGCCCGCCGGGCTAGCTCGGCGGTGAACATGCCGGGCCCGCATGCCAGTTCCACGACGTCGCCATAGAGAGCGGCATCGTGCACGACACTGCGCGCGACCTCGATCGGAATCATTCCCCGGATCCGCCGGTCAGAAGGGCTGGACAGCTCGCCGTAGTCGGGAGCGCGCAGGTCGTAATAGGCCCTCTGGGAGGCGAGGAGCCGTTCCGAGGAGTCGTGGACGGCCCGGCTGTACGAGTCTGCCACCACTACTGCTCGTGGCCGGGTCGCCGCTGATCGTCCACCGGCCAATCCTGGTCAATGCGACCCTCTAGGGCAAATGAGTATTGAGTGACTGGCTACGGAATCGCTGTGGGGAATGATGATCACGATGGCAGGCGCCGCGATGAATCCTGCATGTGATCGGACGCCATCGAAGAGCAGGACCCACAATGCATCGCCGGAGATGACTAGCGAGCGAGTCCACCGCGACAGCACCAGTCTCCGCTGCAACTCCTGCACCGCGGCTCGGCAGCACGGGGCGACCGCTTGTCGGCGCTTCGGCCGTTACGTGTCGGTATCGCCGACGGTGCTCACCTATCAGTGGGCTTCGCGGCCGCTCGACGGCCGCCGATCGCTCTCGTAGATCCAGGACACGTATATGACGCCGCGTCCGTCGGGATCGAGGAAGGTAACCCCGCTATTGTCGTCCCAGTATGGGTGCTGGCTGGCCGCCGGGTTCACCCCTTCCGCGAGGAGCTTCCGGGTGGCATCCTCGACCGCGGCTTTGTCGGGGAGATAGATGACAATCTGGTCGAAGGGGTCGATCGCACGAGCTTCTTCCGTGGAGCGAACGACCTCGAGATGGACTGGCGATCCCGGTAGTCCGAAGATGCTACCGTCCTCACCGTAACTGTCTTCGAACTCATCAATCACGGGCAGCCCTACGAGGTCTCGATAGAAATGCACAGCCGCCTCGTAGTGGGAGCTTGAACGGACGATTCGCAAGGAGCCCACCCGAAGATGCGAGGGCCAAAGGTCCCTAGCTGATGAGTGGTCAGTCATGCATGGCAGTATGGGCGGCGAAACGGATTGCCGCACAGCAGGGCCAAGCGCTCGGGTCCAAACGAGATCGTCAACTGTCGACCTTGGCCTTGAGGCGCTGGAACTCTTGTTCCGAGATGACCCCGCGTTGCTTCAAGTTGTCGAGTCTTGCTAGTTCATCGGCGGCTCCTTGAGCGCCGCCACCGGTAGCAGCTGCGTCCTGGACGTACTGACGGAATGCCGCGTCTTGGGCCTGGGCGGCAGCTGCGGCCCTTTCGTGCATCTCTCCACCTCGAATGAGTAGGTAGACGAAGACGCCCAGGTACGGCAACAAGACAACGAACAGAGCCCAGACCGCCTTGCCGGCGCCGGAGAGGTCTCGGCTACGGAAGATGTCCCCGAACACGATGATCAGTAGATAGAACCAGATGATCCAGAAGAAGAACACCAGGAACGCCCAGAGCACCTGGCCGACACCAAACGTGGCTAGCACCGTAGGTGACTCCATGAACGTCATCGGTCCGGCCCGACTTCCTCCTCATCGAAGGCCACCGGCAGTGTGGAGCCATCGGACACCCGGCGGATCTGGTAGCGCCTGCGTCCCCCGATCTCCTCGTGCCACGCGACTTCGAATCCCGACGTCCACGAGCGGTCGAAGCGGTTGCGAACCCGGACCCGTGCACCCCTCGGCCAAAGCCCTGGGCTCCGTCTGTCCTGATCTTCCATGGTCATCCTCAGTAGTACGGGGTCTGGTTCGTTTGACGACTTAGACCCGCCAAGATTCGTGCGGGTCATCGAGCCGACCCACGAGCCAGACGACGCCAATCAGGAACAGCGCCCACTATCACTTCCTGTTGTTGGCGATCGCGATATCGCACTACATGGTCCCTGTCGTTGAACAATCGGTGACATCTAATCTGCTCGACAGCTTGGTCAAAATCGTCGCAGTGACCTATCCCCACGTGTCGGCCGTCCCGGATCACCTGGTACCCCTTCGAGGTCCCCTTGATCTGCCAGGTAGCGGTCCATAGTCGCATCGCTTACCTCCCAATCCAGGCTGAGCCCACGCCAACGTTGAACAGTGCGCGGGTCGCACCGAGGGTGTGAAGAGTCCATCAGTTCACCGTCGTAGACATTCGGGGTTCGCGAGCAGCAAACAAGACGGTATTGGAGAGGTCGTGGAATCGCCGTGGAGACCTGATGGAGATTCGACAGACAAGACTCAGAGCCGAGCGCCCAAGCGCGCATCCACGCGGCGGTGAGCTGTGCCCGACTGGCTGGTGCTGATGCAACGGCTAACATCGGTGGTGTCGGAGGGGAGTAATCCTTTTCGCTGGCATCGACATCACGGCGAGGCGCCCGGTGCTGGCGGCCCTCAGAGCGGGCGGAAGAGACCTTCGGCTGATGCAGTCGAGCAGATCAGCCGGAGAGCGCCGTGGACGTATCGGTTTGGGCATGGATAGGCGTGGTTGGGTTCATTCTCGCCATGCTCGTCGTGGATTTGCTCGTCCTGCATCGCGGGTCGCAGGTCATATCGGTCCGGAATGCGGTCAACGAGAGCATTCTCTGGATCGCTCTTGGAGTCGGCTTCGGCGTGCTCGTGTGGAGCTTGGCGGGCGGGGAGAGGGGCGGCGAGTACTTCGCCGGTTACCTGACCGAGAAGGTGCTCTCCGTCGACAACATGTTTCTCTTCTCGGCGATCTTCGCTGCTTTCGCCGTCCCCGCCGCCTACCAGCACCGGGTGCTGCTCTGGGGGGTGGTCGGGGCGCTGGCCACGAGGGCGGTCCTCGTCACCGGAGGAGCTACACTGTTGGCAGAGTTCTCTTGGGCGATCGACGCGTTCGGTGTCCTTCTCCTCGTCGTCGCGGCCCGAATGGCCGCCCACCATCGGCCGGTCAGGGACCCCAAGCAACTCGGAATCTTGCGGCTGGTCAGGCGGGTCGTGCCCTCCACAGCCGAGTTCAGCGGGCCCCGCTTTGTCGTGCGGGAGACCCGTCGCGACGGCCGGACTCGCTGGCTAATTACTCCACTTCTAGTTGCTCTATTCGCCATTGAGGCCACCGACGTGGTCTTCGCTGTCGACTCTGTCCCCGCCGTCTTCGGCATAACCAGCGAGCCGTTCCTCGTCTTCACATCTATCGCCTTCGCCGTCGTGGGTCTGCGGGCGCTGTACTTCCTTCTCGCCGCCGCCATGGCCCGTCTTGTCTACCTTCGCTTCGGTCTGGCCGCCATCCTCGGCTTCGTGGGCGTCAAGATGTTGCTGAGTCGGGTGTACCACTTGCCCGTATGGGTCTCCCTGCTTGTGATTGTGGTTGTGCTGTTGGTGACCTGGGCAGCCTCGGTATGGCGGGCTCGTCCTGGCACACGCGAAACGGACGGGGGCGGTGCTCCTGGGCGGGTCCGGGCGGACGCACGGATCGACACAGCAAGCAGGGCCAGGACCGGGATCAGCGGTCCCGTCCGGCCTAATGGTTGACCGGTGGCGGGCCAGAGCGAGGAAGCGTCACCACGAACCGCGCGCCGGCGCCGAGCCGGCTGGAGACCTCGACGGATCCGCCATGGGCTCTCACGAGCTCAGCCACCACAGCCAGGCCGATACCGCTCCCCGCAGTCTGGCCCGCCCGACTGCTGCGCCAGAAACGCTCGAAGACATGGTCGAGCTCTTCGGCGGGGATTCCGACACCGGAGTCGGCCACCTCCAGGCGGGCCGTGCCGTCGTCAGGGGCAACCACCACGGTCACTTGGCCCTCAGCTGGGGTGAACTTCAGAGCATTGGTGAGCAAGTTCGTCACCACCTGGGCCAGCCGGCCGGTGTCACCGGCCACCATCGCCTTGGTCAGTTGTGTCGTGACCTGGATGTCGGCGGCCTCGAATGGATGGCGAAGCCCACCGACTGCCTGACCAGCTACTTCGGCCAGATCAACCGGCCGTCGCTCCAAGCGCAGCCCGGCGGCTTCGGCGGAGGCCAGCGTCTCTAGGTCCTCCACCATCCGCCCGAGGCGCAGCACCTCCTCGTGCAAAGAGGAGAGCAGGCTCGCCTCGGGTTGGGACACCCCATCGACGAGGGCCTCCGTCGATGCCCGGAGGATGGTGATCGGAGTCCGGAGCTCGTGGGCAACATCGGCGACCAGGGCCCTTCGCAGCGCGTCCTCGCGAGCCAGGGCGTCGGCCATCTCGTTGAAGGCCTGAGCCAGTTCGCTCAGCTCACCGGGGCCACCCTCGCCGGCGACCCGCACGTCGCGATCTCCAGTCTCCATAGCCCGGGCGACGCGGGTCAGGGCCACCACCGGGCGGCTGATGCGCCTCGACACCAGCACCGCAACGGCCAAAGCCAGGAGGGCGGCCAGACCTGCCGCCGCCGCCACCGTACGGACGAGCGCGTCGCGCAGGCGCCGATCGGGGCCCGGCAGGTTCGTCTCCGAGAAGCGCAGCACCACCGTTCCCACCCGGGTACCACCGACCACCACGCCGGAGGTGTACGAGGGTCCCTGGGCCGATCCGCCACCAGGTGGCCGAGTTGTGCTTCCCGCTGCCACCGACCTCCCCGCCGCGTCGAGCACGTTGAGGCTCGCCCCGGCCTCAGCGGCCAGTGCCTGTGGTCCGCTCAGGTTGGCACCGGCCCAGCCCCCGGCTTCGGCGTAGGCCGTCGCCGAGGCGTGGGTCACCGCTCCGACGGTCCCCTGCTGCTGTTCATGCACCAGGGTGGAGACGTCTCCGCGCGCTGCCGCCAGCGTGAGGCCGGTGAGCAGACCGATGGCGCCGATGGCGACGGCCAGGAAAGCCAGCGCCAGGCGAGCTCCGAGGGGTCCCAGCAGTGGGCGGTCAGCCATCCCTGCTTATGCCGAGGCGGTATCCCCCTGCCATCACGGTGGCCACGATGCGCGGCGCCCCAGGATCGGCCTCGATCTTCTGACGCAGGTTCTTCACGTGCGAGTCGATGGTGCGCTCGGATCCCTCGAACTCATAGCCCCTGACCCGGTTGATGAGCTCATAGCGGGAGTAGACACGGCCCGGGAAGCGAGCCACCGCGATCAGGATTCCCCACTCTGTCGGCGTGAGACTGACGACCTCGCCCCGCACGGTCGCCTCGCGGCGCGCTTCGTCGATCACCAGCTCGCCTCCGCCGTAGGAGGCCTTTGCCTTGGCTGCGGGGGCTCCTTCCTGACGCCGCAGAATGGCACGGACTCGGAGGACGAGCTCCCGCGGGCTGAAGGGTTTGGTCAGGTAATCGTCGGCGCCGAGCTCGAGGCCACGGATCCGGTCCTCCTCGCCGGATTTGGCCGTGAGCATGAGGATGGGCACATCGGAGGCAAGTCGAAGCTCCCTGGCCACCTCCTCGCCCGGCACGTCGGGAAGGCGCAGGTCGAGCAGGACCAGATCCGGCTCAGCCGAGCGACCCAGTCCGATGGCCTCGGCTCCCGAGGGGGTCGACAGCACCTCGAAACCCTCACGCTCGAGGTAGGAGCGCAGCAGGTCCCGGATCTTCGTCTCGTCCTCAACGACCAGCACGGTGGCAGGCATCGACCCTTTCTCAGACTCCATTCTCCCTCTTGTGCGCCTCAGCGAGGTTCAGTCCGGCGGGCCAGCATCGGAGCTCGCGCTCGTGCGTCCATGTCCGGATGACGGCGGCGGGTCGATTGCGCTGCTGTTTACCCTCTCGCGTGGAGCCCTCTGGGCGTGACGACGGCGTAGTAGCCACAAGACCCCGACGAAGAACAGCCCCCAGGGCAGGATCACGAATACCCACTCATCGACCACGCCGGCCCCGCTCCAGACGCCCGGGCCCCGCGCCGTGGGAGACCGTCCAGAACCGGCCCCGTCGTACCCCGAGCCTCTCAGAGGCCGTCCAAGAGGTTCCGTCCTCCCCGGCCCCAATGACGCCGCATTGGGTGATCGTGGTCATCGCTGCTCCTCGGGCGGTGATCTGCTCGCCACCTATGGAACCTCCAGCCGGTGCAATCGCATTGGAGAGCTGATGAAGGTGCGATGGAGACTCGCCCGACGATCTCCGCCGGCGCTCTCGCCACGAGCGAGGCTGAGGGGAGACATGAAACCCGGATCTCCACACCATCTGGACGACAACTTGACATCCACTTCAAAGCCAACGGCTTCACTGTTGGGACGAGTGCCGAGGACGGAGGAGTCCAGATGACCGTGCACCACTGCCCGAAATGTGAGCTCAGCTTCTCCTACAAGACCGAGCTCGACTGGCACGCGCGAGAGGACCACGACGTCCAGCCGCCGATAGAGGACCACCCTTCTACCGCCTCGTCACCCCTGGGGCGAAACGGCTCCGGGCCAGGGAAGCCACGGCAGCCGCCGACACAGAGAGGATCGACCGTCGATGGATAGACCGGCGCGGGCGGTCCGCGATGGTGACACCGGCTGTCTCCGGCTGCAGCCGCAACTGCCTTACGGCCTCCGATATGAAGTCATTGGCTCGTCGCGCGTCGTCGCGCCCGGGCCGAGACGATCTCGGTAAGTGACCTGATGAGAGTTTGCGTCGGGGTCGCGGACCTCGTCTTCGCCAGAGATGCACCGGCACGATGAGCATCGTGCTCCTCGTTCTGGGGCTGCTTGTCGTGGGCGGCGTGCTGTCTTGTCTCAGCTGGGTATCGACGTCGGAAGATCAGCGCTCGATCCAGCAGCACGAACGCGTGATGGATGTCCTGTGTGCGCTGTCTGGCCGCCGCTCCCGGCCTGATTGATCACAGGAGTCAAAGTCCATGCAGGGCGCTGTCAACCCCGCTGGAGGGGGGAACACTCGGCACCCTCGGCTGATCCTCTTGACACGAGTCTCCCAACCCACCGACACCAGGGGCTGGGACCGGGCGCTGAGCACAGCGACCGCGCCGGGCGGGGAGGTGGCCAGGGGGGGCAACAACCTCCCCGCCCAGGGGTGTTGCCGGGTCCGCCCGTGACTGCGGACCGGCGTGGGAACGAAGAGCAGGCGGCGATCACCTGGTCAGGACACGGGACGAGAGGACAGATGAAGGGCCCGGAGACGGGCTACCCGGTCGCTCGTCGACGGGTGGGTCATGAACAGCCGGGCGAAGCTCACTTGCCGACCAGTCAGTGGGTTGACAATGTACGCACTGGCCTGCGCCGGGCTGACGTCCATCGGCGTCTTCCGCGCCGCGACGTCGATCGTTTCGAGGGCTCGGGCCAAGGGCTCGCCATCACCGAGCAAGCTCGCACCGCTTCGATCCGCCTCGAACTCACGAGCTCGAGAGAGGGCGAGCTGCAACAGGGTAGCGGCGACTGGGGCGAGCAAGGCCAGCAGCAGGAACCCAAAGATGCCCATACCGTCCTCGCCGTCCTCGGAGCCGCCGAAAACAGACGTGAACACGGCGATGTTGGCCGCGTAGGTGATGGCGGTGGCGAGGGCAGCGGCGACCGACCCGATGAGGATGTCGTGGTTGCGCACATGGGACAGCTCATGAGCGAGAACTGCACGCAGCTGGTCTTCGGGGAGAATGGCAAGGAGGCCTCTGGTGACGACTAGAGCCGCATGGGCCTCGTCGCGCCCAGTGGCGAAGGCATTCGGCTGGGCGGCAGGCGACAGGTAAAGGCGAGGCATCGACATGCCTGATCTGCTTGTCAGCTCCGAGACGAGGCCCCCCAGCCCAGGCACCTCGGCCGCCGACACCGGCTTGGCCCGCGCCAGGCGGACAGCTAGTCGGTCGGAGAACCAGTACGAGGCGCCAACTATTGCCAGTCCGGCCAATAGTCCCACGAGTGCGCCAACCTGGCTGCCGATGGCCCAGCCGACGAGGACAAAGACGCCACCCAGGGAAGCGAGCAGGGTGAAGGCCTTGATGGTGTTTCTGTTCATACTCGCCGAGTAAAGGCGCCGGGCGTGCACGGCTCGTGGAGCCGAGGTGAAGACCGGATGGAGATCGGACGGCACCCTCCAAGATTCTTGGAGTCACGCGACGCCGACGAGGAAGAGCCCTGCGGCACGATTACCCCGCGGACGACCCGTTTCCATATCTCTTCCACGGTCGCTGCATTGCAACTCCACGCGGCGCGGATTGACTGAGGGATGCGTGCCTCCTATGCGTGGAGGCGGCGCCAATGTCAAAGGAGGAGTTCGTGGGTCCCGACACCACCACGATCGATGTCGACGTGCACAAGACGCTGGAAATTGGTGGGTTGGTTCTTCACATCAACACCATCTGGGCCACGGTCGTCGCCGGCATTGTCGTGCTGGGCTTGGGATTCTGGGTGCGCCGGCGCGCCACCTCGGGCGTACCCAGCCGCGGCCAGCTCCTCTGCGAAACTGCCATCTCGGCTGTGCAGCGCCAAGTCGATGCCAGGATCGGACCCACGGGTCGGCGGATCGTCCCGCTGGCCGTGACGCTATTCTTCTTCGTTCTCATCGCCAATTGGCTGGCCCTCATACCTACGGGTTCGCACGACCGCCTGCCTGCGCCGACCGGCGATGTCAATCTCACCTTCGCCATCGCCGCGTTCGTCGTCCTCTTGGTCCATGTCGCGTCGATCAGGACGCGAGGACTGCGGGGCTATCTGCGGCACTACGTCCAACCGGCCTGGTGGCTGCTTCCGATCAGGCTGGTCGAAGAGGTCGTCAAGCCCGTGACCCTGGCGCTACGACTCTTCGGCACCGTGTTCTCCGGCGCCCTGATGCTCATCCTCATCCTCGAGCTCTTCCCCAGTGCTCTTGCTCCTGTTCCGATGATCCTATGGAAGCTCTTCGAGCTGCTGATCGGGGCCGTCCAGGCGTTCATCTTCTCGTTGCTCACGATCCTCTACTTCGAAGAGGCTGTTCGGCCGGAGGAAGAGGCTCAGCTGACACCGGGTGGTCCGCCGATTCGAGCGCTCGCTCCCACCCGAAGCCGGTAGAAGAACATGAC
The DNA here is from genome assembly GCA_036491125.1 of Acidimicrobiales bacterium. Classification (NCBI taxonomy): domain Bacteria; kingdom Bacillati; phylum Actinomycetota; class Acidimicrobiia; order Acidimicrobiales; species Acidimicrobiales bacterium. Next base: position 9,788 of record DASXCO010000134.1, read on the forward strand.
TTCAGCTCGAACCCCGTCGAAGCCGAGCAGGCCCTGAGGTAGCTGCGGCCCTATTGACATGCCAACCACTGGCGTCCAACAGAGAAAGGTGAATTGGTGCTCATCGCCAACTTCCTCGTACCAAATGCAACCTTCATCGTCGAGCTGATCGCCTTCGTCGTCGTGCTCGCGCTGGCGGCGAGGTTCATCATTCCTCCCATCGATCGAGCGATGAAGCGTCGCCAGGATGCCATTGCCGACGCACTCGCCAAGGGTGATGAAGCGGAAAGGCGCTTGATCGATGCCGATGCCGAGTACCGGGATCGGGTAGCCGCTGGCCGCCGGAAGGCGCGACTGTTCGTCGAGCGATCCCGCCGCCTCGGTGATCAGCTCCGAGAGGACGCGCGTAGGAGCGGCGAGGAAGAACGTGCGCGACGAGTGGCCAGGGCACAGGCAGACATCGAGCGCGCTATGGAGCGCGCCAGAAGGAAACTCCACGAGGGAGTCGACACCCTTCCTACCGTGCTGGCGGGGCGCACCCTCGGCGAGGGCGAGTCTGGCGCCACAAGGCGTCACGCGTCCGACGACCGCGATGCAGCCGCTGCTGACGTCGGGAGCGAGGCTGAGAAAGAACGTGAGCGTGAATCTCCACACCGTCTCGAAGAGAATTTGACATCCACTTCAAACCCAAGGGCTTCACTGTCGGCACAATCGTCAAAGACGGAGGAGTCGAGATGACGGTGCACCACTGTCCGAAATGTGAGCTCACTTTCTCCTTCAAGACCGAGCTCGAGTGGCACCTGCGCGAAGAGCACGACGCTCAGATGCCGATCGAGGTCCATTCTTCTGCCGTTTCGACACCCCTGGGACGAAACGGCTCCGGTCCCCTCTAGCCACCGCGGCCGCTTATCGTCCCGGCGAACGATTTCGCAATCCGACTATGCCCCGTCTGTGTGGCCATCCCCGGAGGGTGGCCTCAACCTTGGCCGTTAGATGCCCAGCACCTCAGAAATCGTTGAGCATTGCATCACCGAGCAGGCATTCGCTTGTAGCGGTAGCGTGCGTACGTGACGCCAAAGAAGCGCCACGTGGCGAACAGGGTGTGAACTATGAAATATCTCGTGTCATGGACAACGCGGAGTGGGGCGTCAGCTGCAGACAACGAAGCTGCCGTTGCCCGAGTCCTTCAGGTCTACAGCAAATGGAGTCCACCGTCCGACGAGACCTTCCACGAGTTCCTCGGACGACTGGACGGCCGAGGCGGCTATTCCGTCGTGGAGACCGACAATCCGGACTCCCTGGCCGAGGCTCCGGCGAAGTTTGGCGCGTACTTCGACTTCGAGATTGTTCCGGTAGCCGACATCGCCGAGACCGTCCGCCTCCTCGCAGAAGGGATTGAGTTTCGTAAGGCGGCCAAGTAGCCGTTAACGAACGCACCGGAATACGCCCACCTTGTATCCCGCAACGACGGCGGTCGCTCGGCCGTTGTTGGGTGGGAGGTTGGGTGCAGGGCCGCCTCTTAGTGGCTGCTGGCAGTCCCGCCGTTGAGAGCGGGGTCGAGCTCTACGGTCAGCGATGACGGCGCTGCCGGCGTCCGCTGGATGTTGTACTGACCGCCGACCAGTTGCGCCAGCTGCGAGGGGATCGGCGCCAGGTGGGGGGTGTCGGTGGTCGAGATCGTCACCCGCAGGCGGTCACCTGCCGCGAGGGTTGCCAGGGTGGGGAAGACCTGGATCTGATACTCCTCGGTCGCGCCGGGTACGACTGGCTGCGCCGACGTCTGGGTGTAGGGATGGTAGGGCAGTACAGTGACGCCGTTCGACGTCCATGACCTGGACGGGTCGCTGGCCCGTAGGGAGCCGAGCAGCGCTCCCTCGGTCAGCGGGTACGAGGTGCCACTGGGGGTGACATCGTCGATCTCAGCCACCCACTGGGTCTCGGCTGTGTTGGCGCTGGCGTAGACGGAGGCGGTGATCGGTCCGGCCACGGTCGCTGCGTTGCTGAGCGGAGCCGTGGTGTAGGTGGTCTGCCACGGGCCGACCTGGGTGGTGTTGTCCTCGTCGGCGCATGGCGCCAGGACGCCCGCCTCGTTTGACGGGATGGAGATGCCGCCCATCGACCACTGGTCGACCGGGCGGCCGCATGGGCTGCCCGTGGGGCTCCAGTCGATGGCATCGCTTGCGGCCGTTGCATCCGTGGGCTTGGTGGAGCCAAGGGCGCCACCGGGCCCGAAGTAGTAGGTCGTCGGCGCGGATCCGGTAAACGGGTAGGTCGTCGTTTCGTCGAACCGCCCCGTGCCCAGGTCGTAGTAGTGCAGGGGGCTGGGCGTGGTGGCCATGCCGGTCTTCTCACCCTTGAGCCAGGTGTCGAACCACTCCAGCTCGAGAGGGTCGACGTTCACGGACGAGCCGTTGATGTGCTCCCATGGTCCGTCGATGAGCTGGTAGCGGCCGGTGGTCCGCTGACCGTCAACCATCGGAGCGGTGGTCGGGCGGCCGGCGTAGGCGTTCTGCAGTGCTGCGTAGTCGAGCGGCTCGCCGTTTTGGAAGATGTCGAACTCGCCACCGACCAGGTAGGCGGGGATTCCGTTGGCCACGATGTTCTTCAGCACGTTGGACGGGTTGCGCGCTTGCCAATAGGTGCCGTCGTAGGCCTCGTCGCCGTTGCCGAGCACGTTGGCCTCGGTGGCTGCGTGGTAGCTGGCCAGACCGTTGGCGTGGTCCGACTCGATGCCAGCCATCTCACCTAACAGCTGCGGGTCGCTGGCGGTGTCCTCGACCGGGTTGGCCGTGTTGTCGACGCCCGTGAGCCCGAGATACGCCTGTGAGAATTCGAAGTCGACCAGCCCGCCCATGAACGACGTGTCGCGGTAGAGGTCGTTGGCCGGGACCATCGGGAAGATGGCCTTCAGCGGCGAGCCTTTGCCGACCGCGCCGGCAAGGAGCAGCTGGTCGATGCCGAGGTACGACGGGCCGTAGGTGCCGACCGAGCCAGTGGAGTTGGGGAGGTGTGCGGCCCAGTTGAGGACCTTCATGGCGTCCTGTTGCTGGATCGGATCGAACAGGCCCCACTCGCCGTTGGAGTCGCCGGTGCCTCGGACGTCCATGACGACTTCTATGTAGCCCCGCTGGACCAGGTAGTTGTCGGCTCCGCCGGTCACGGCACCACCCGACGGCGACGAGGCGGAGCCGGGTGCGCTCGAGCCGCCCTGGCCCTTGCCGTAGGGCGTCATGGTCATCAGCACCGGAAACTTCCCGTGCGCTGGGGCCCCGGACGCGGTGGTCGGGTAGATCTCGTTGACCCGGATGGTCGTCCCGCCGGCGCCGGCGATGGCGATGTCGTTGGTGGAGGCGCTGCCGTAGACGGCCTTCTCCGGCTTCCAGGTGCTGCCCGGCGCGGCGCTGGCGGCGATGACGTCGGCGGGGAGCTCTGGGCTGACGCCGGTCAGGCTCGACGGCGCGGACTCGATCGCCGGGGAGCCCGCCGGCGGCGTCGGTATGGAGGCCATCGCCGGTCCTGCGACTGCAAAGGCCAGCGCTGCAGCAGCTGCGGCGCAGGCTGCAGTCGTCTTGAACCCGCGGCTGATCCTGGCTTCCCGCCTCACGAGTCTCCCTTTTGGACCGTTGCCGCCCGCTAATCGGCCGGCCCGGCCGATTCCCAGCACCCCCGGTGGTTCGCCACACACCCCGTGGGGTCCTGCCCTGGGCGTCGAAAGCTCCGCGAAGAGGCTGGTGACGTGGCTGCCCGCCCGGGAAGGGACTGGTCGAAGCCAGCATCAGTGGCGATAAGCAATCTCCTCCTGTTGGACCAGGCTCACGAGATTGCCCAAGGCGATGTTCACATCGACGAGGTGCAGCCCCCACGTGGGATCTGGCTCGGGGGTTAGCCGAGGAGCGCTTCCGGTGGGTGTCACTTCCAACACGTTTGCCCCTCCGCTGTCCACGCACTGGGCGTTGTACCAGCCATCCCAGCCCACCCACGGCGTCGGTCCGCTCGGCGGCTGACCGCTGAACACGGCGGTAGTCACTGCGCCGAGAGGACCGGCGATTGGCATCAGCCTGAACCGCGACCGGAGCTCGCCGCTTCCGCCTGCCAGAGCAGCCGGGTTCGTACACAGAACCTGCGGATTGGCGATGGATGGGCCGCCGAAGGCGCGGGAGACCCCTTGGTCTGGACGACCGAACAGCGAGTTCGGCGGGGGTGGCTGGTCGAAGGTGGAGTAGGCGACCACGCAGCCGATCTGAGTGTTGGAACGACAGGCGGGCACGTGCTGAAAGTCGCCGCCGACGTCCCGTCCCGCAGGCACCATTATGTTGCCCCCCATGAGCAGCGCCGAGACGAGGAGGCGACGCTCAGCCGGGTTCGGATCGACCTGTTCCCGGATCAACCGCGTGAGCATTGCTGATCCCTGGGAGTGCCCGATGAAGACCACACCTCGACCGTGGTTATCGTGGGCGAGATAGTCCTGCCAGGCCGTGAGCACCCCGTTGTAGGCCTCGTTGATCGCCGGCGTCCGTATCTGGCCCGGCCTGTTGATCGCGCTCAGGGTGAGTTGGGGGTAGATGGGAGCGAACACCCGGCACGCCGCCGAGAACTGTGAGGCCTGCTGTTGGGCGACGCCAATTTCTGCTGGATCCAGGTTCAGGTTTGCGTTGACGGTCGGCTGCGAGCTTACGGTTGGGTAGACGTAGAAGCAGTCGATCGGCGGGTTCTTTGCTGGCGCCAGGTTCTCGGTTCGAGCGGCACCGGCGCTGCTTGTCACCGTCGTGGTCAGGGAAGCCGTGCATGGGTTTCTGGCGAGCCCAGGGCGGCATAGCCATGGTGTCTGCGTTGGAGCCGCCGAGAAGGCCGACGACCTGTTCCCGAAGGTAGAGGTCGAGCTAGCACCCTTGGCGCTGCTCGATGAGCAACTAGCCAGGAGTACTCCCGCCGCGGCGAGCACAAGAAGCCGCCCGCGGGAACGGCTCGCTCTGCCCAGGACCGGTCTCGCATGGCTTGTACGCAGCACGAGAGACCACCCCTCAACTTCGGCGAAGGCATGACGGTAGTCCTTTGGCGACCGGCCCCCCTACCGACTCGGTCGCCGACCGCGGTCAGCTCTGCGTAGCGGTCGTCGACCGCCTGCTGCCAGACGCCTACTTGGTCCCGCGATCGAGTGCGACGGCCGGCAAGTCCGCCACGTCCTGTTTGTTCAGGGACAGCTGTATGCCGTCCTCGCTGACTGAGGTGACCGCAGCTATGGGGATGGCCACTTCTTTACGGGTGAACAGATGGCCTTCCTGGAGGAGCACGTGGGTCACGTGACGAGTTGGGCCGTCCACGAGCAGCCCTTCAGCGTGCCCAATATGGCCATCGATCGCCTGAACCTGCTCACCCCGACGGACGGCTACCTCGTCGACGGGCAGAGTGTCGACGGTGACGGGAAGGGAGGCGTTAGCTCCGAAGTAGGGCCAAACGAGCACCTGCTCGGGATCGAATCCCGGGTAGCCCTCTGTACCCGGTAGGAACCTGGTCTGTTCTGCCCGTTCGAGGTTCTCGAAATCGGCCCTGGTGCACCGCAGAGCGACCCCGTCGACGCCGGCGGCCGCCACCCGGTCGAGCGGGACGAGCCGTCCGAGGCCCTCACGGTGATCCGGCTCGACGACCAGGTGAGTCACCGTTTGATTTAGAGGGTCCACCACGACCTGGGTGACCCGGCCGCCGACGCCGTCGGTGCAGCTCGCCTCGGCCCCAATCGTGAACGCGATGCTCTCGGACACGGCCACCTCCTAGTCGCCGGAAACACTCTACGGCCGGACAAGGTTTGTCGCCTCCGACCTGCGGGGGGCCGGAGAAGCTCGGCGGAACTGGGGAACAGTGCGACGTCGAGGGTCGTTCTACCTGATGAGTCGGCGGGCAGGGAGGTGTGAAGGCCAGGGCGAAATGCCTGATCCGGGCACGGCTGCGCGGGTCGGCCATAGACCAGCACTATTCAGATCGAAGAACCACACCGAAAGGAGTGGGCCGTGTCGGACCGCTATCAGAGAGACTCCGAGAGGGTTGCCCGCCTGACGCCAGAGCAGCGTCGGGTCACCCAGGATGACGGCACAGAGCCGGCGTTCGGAAACGCCTACTGGGACAACAAGGAGGCGGGCCTGTACGTAGATGTAGTCTCCGGTGAGCCGCTGTTCACCTCCACGAAGAAGTTCGACAGCCACACCGGCTGGCCGAGCTTCACCGCCCCGGTCGAGGCGGGCAACGTGGTGGAGAGGACGGATGCCGCTCACGGGATGGTCCGGACCGAGGTCCGATCGACCCACGGGGACAGCCACCTCGGCCACGTCTTCGACGACGGACCCGCCGACGCTGGCGGACTGCGGTACTGCATCAACTCCGCGGCACTACGGTTCATCCCGGTCGACGATCTCGAGCGCGAAGGCTACGGCGACTATCAGGAGCTTTTCGACAACACCGAGAACAGGAGAGGTGCACATCGATGACGGACGCCTATGAGAAGGCCATTCTCGCCGGAGGCTGCTTCTGGGGGATGCAGGATCTCATCCGCAAGCAGCCCGGAGTGATCTCGACCAGGGTCGGCTACACGGGCGGGGACGTCCCCAACGCCACCTACCGCAACCACGGCAGCCACGCCGAGGCCATCGAGATCATCTTCGACCCCAATGTGATCACCTACCGGGATGTTCTCGAGTTCTTCTTTCAGATCCACGACCCGACGACCAAGAACCGGCAGGGCAACGACGTCGGCGCCAGCTACCGGTCAGCCATCTTCTACACGAGCGACGCCCAGAAGAGGATCGCCGAGGACACCGTCGCCGACGTCGAGGCCTCCGGCTTGTGGCCTGGGAAGGTTGTCACCGAGGTCTCGCCCGCCGGGCCTTTCTGGGAGGCGGAGCCTGAGCACCAGGACTACCTCGAGCGGTACCCCGACGGCTACACGTGCCACTTCTTACGCCCAGACTGGAAGCTCCCGCACCGCGCCGACAGCGTCACCTGAATGCTCCGATGATGGGCTCATCGTCGTCACGGGACTGGTGGGGTCGCGCCGCTGGGCGTGATCGCACCAG
>DASXCO010000135.1 GCA_036491125.1 Acidimicrobiales bacterium
TGTCACGGAAGTCGGAGGCGTGGCCAAGCGTGCACGCGTCAACGAGCTCATCCTCACCCATTACCTCCCGGCCGAGCCGGGCGCGATCGGCGAGGCGGAATGGGCGGCGCGCGCAGCGACGACCTTCACAGGGAGAACCACGGCGGGACGCGACGGCCTGCGCCGCGCGCTCCCCGGCACCGGCGGCTGACCGCCCCCGGGGCCCCGCTTACGGTTCATGGCGCCAATACGGCGCGAACTGTGAGTGTCGAGGGGTCATCCAGGGTCACGAACGGTCAACCGTGTGACACGCGAAACAACCGCTGACGAGGATTTTCCCAGCGCCCCCGGCAGGATTCGAACCTGCGACCCGCTGCTTAGAAGGCAGCCGCTCTATCCACTGAGCTACAGGGGCTTGACTCGGCGCGGGATGCCGTACAGATGATAACTGCAGCCCGCCGGGAGCTCTGTGTACTGGAAGGTCACGCGCCGCCCGGTCGGCGTCAGATGCCGAAGGCGGCGGCCAGCGCCTCGACCGGTGCCCTCGGTCCGGTGACGTCGAGGACGGTGTGCTCGGGGTGAGCCTGAACGGACCATGTCGCCCATCCGCAGCAGGACCGTTCAGCGGCGGCGAGCTGCTCCACGCGCTCGCGCGCCTGGAGGTCGAACACCACCCTGAAGCCCTCAGCGGTGCGGGCCCGGCTGTGTACCAGCGGTCTCAGGGCCAGCCAGGCTTCGGCGCGCTGGTCACCCTCGGGTTCGGAAAGCGCACACGGGATCGCATTCGAACGCTCAGTCACGGGGTACAGCTTGCGTCTCGCGGCCATCGGCCTGTCAAGCAGTTTCGTCCCCGGCTGGCCGCCCAGCGCCAGCTGCCCGGCCTATCGGCCGACGGCGCGCACCTCGGCGAAGCTCTCGCGCAGGCCTTCCATGAGGTCGTCCGGGTCGGTGATCGCCGCCGGGTCCATGGCCACCCCGATGTTGGCCTGGTCGGCGCAGCTGAACAGGGAGAAGTTGACGGCGGCGCCGGCGTTGGGCCCGAACGGGTACATGCCCTCGATCCGAGAGCCGGCGAAGTAGACCGGAATGGGAACGCCGGGAACATTGCTCGCCACGAAGTCGACGCCGCGCATCATCGACTGGAAGGCGGCGGTCGAGATGCTGGTCCCCAGTCGGTAGAGCACACCGGCGATGGGAGCGGTGAGGCCGAGTGCCGGCTCGGCGCGGACCCGGCCGACCAGCTCGTGGACCACCCGCATGCGCTCGCCGGCGTCGGCGATGTCGAGGGGGACGGCGAAGCGGATCGGCGCGAACTGGTTCCCGCCGGCGACCTCGCTGTCGCCGTGGCGGATGTTCACCGGCATTGACATGCGGAGGGCGCCGACATGCGCACCCTGGCGCTCGTGGTAGCGGGTCATAGAACCGATCGTGGCCGCCACGAAGGCGTCGTTGAGGCGGCCGTTGACCGCCTTTGCGGCGGTCTTGAGATCGTCCATCGCCACGTCGAGGACGTCGAAATGCCGACCCAGCGAGCGGCCCGTCATGACCGGACTCAGGGGCTCGGCCGCCGGCGCCATCGTGCGGGTGATCGATCCGACCGTCGCGCTGACCTGCCGCCACGCCTGCAGAGGATCCCGGCCGGTGGTGGCGAGGGTCGAGAGTGCCGCGCCGGCCACCCGCCGAGCGGTTACCTCGGCCTCACGGATCTCGTGGGTCAGGCCACCCACGAACCGCCGGGGTAGCGACGGGATCGACCCCTGTGGCGCGGTGGGCATCGGCCCCCGCTGCTCCCAGCCGTCCCGCTCGAGATCGAAGAAGGCCATGGCCATGTTGACGAAGCCGACGCCGTCGCTCATCGAGTGGTGCAGCTTGAGCAGCACGGCGCAGCGACCGTCGGCGAGGCCGTCGACGACGACGACCTCCCACAGAGGTCGGGCCCGATCGAAGCTCTGCATGGCGAGGGGCTGGGCGATATCCAGTACGTCGCGCATTGTTCCCGCGCTGGGAGACCGCACGTACCGGACGTGGTAGCTGAGATCGAACCCCGGGTCGGTCTCCCATCGGGGTGGCGCCACGGCGAAGGGATGGCTCACCACCCGCTGCCGCAAGCGCGGCACCAGCCGGCTGGCTCGATCCCACACCTGGGTGACCACGTCACGATCCGGCGGCCGGTCCAGCACGGCGACCCCCGTGATGGTGGAGCGCAGCAGGGGATCCTTCTCGATGACCCACATCAGCGCGTCGGCGTTGCTCATCCGGTCGTCGTACTGCAGCTCAGCCCCCACGCAGATCCCCCCTTTGGCCCGGCGTGTCGTCGCCCGAGCTTACGGCTGATCGCGACTAGCCGCTGGTCCGAACGAAATCGGCTACCACTCGCCCGAGCTCCTCGCCCCGGTCCTCCTGGAGGAAGTGGCCAGCGCCGCCGATCGTCGTGTGTGGCTGGCCTCGGGCGCCCGGAACGGTCCGGCGAAAGATGGCGTCGCCCCCACCGGTGATCGGATCGCCGTCGCTGAAGGCGGTGAGGAAGGGCTTGCTCCACCGGCCGAGGACGTCCCACGCCCGCCGGTTGGCGTCGGCCGCGGGATCGTCCGGTCGGGTCGGCACGAGCACGGGGAACATGCGCGCTCCCTCCTTGTAGGACTCGTCCGGGAACGGCGCGTTGTAGGCCGCGACGACGTCGGGAGGCAGGGTGCTGGTGCAGCCCCCTGAGACGATGGCGCCGACCGGAAGCTCGGGCGTCTCCTGGGAGTACCGCTGCCACGCCATGAAGGCGTCCGACAACCCCTGGTCGCCGGTCGGCAGGCCCGTGTTGGCCGCGACCACTCGTGCGAAGCGATCGGGATGCTCGGCCACCAGGCGGAGGCCGATCAGCCCGCCCCAGTCCTGGCCGAGCATGGTGATGTCAGTGAGGCCGAGGCGGTCGAGCAGTGCGGCGCGCATCCATTCGACGTGGCGCGCGTAGCTGTAGTCGCCTCGCTCCGACGGCTTGTCGGACCTCCCGAAGCCCACCAGATCGGGAGCCACGGCGCGCAACCCCGCGGCCGCCAGGACGGGAATCACCTTGCGGTACAGATAGCTCCAGGACGGCTCCCCGTGCAGCAGAAGCACCACATCGCCCGTGCTCGGCCCCTCGTCGAGATAGTGGATCCGGAGCAGGGCGTCGCTGTCGCGAACCTCGACGTAGTGCGGCTCGAAGTCGAAGCCCGACAGCTGACCGAAACGCTCCTCTGGGGTCCGGAGGACCCTCACTTGTCGAGCAGCCAGGGCCTCACGATGACCCAGGTCTCCTCGGGCCGATCGGGGTCCATGTGGAGCTCCATGGGCTGCGGTGGGCCCGGCGGCTCGCCGGGGACCTCGACGACGATGGCCGGATCGTCCCGAGGCTCCTCGAGCGCCTGGCGCAGGCCGAAGGCGATGCCGGTCAGGATCGCGCCGGTAGCCGAGCGGCGGCGCCACTCCTCCAGTGCTGGTGGCAGAGCCGTCCTGACCTCTGGGTCCTCGGCGCCCCGTCCCCGGTCGTCCACGTCAGCCACGCTCCAAGGTTACTTCGATCACCGACCCACTACGCCGGCTGACCGCTCGCCGTCTCGGCTGCCAGCCGGGCGACGGCCAACGACCGCAGCGCGGTCGTCTTGATCTTGGCGTTGCCCGTCTGGACCAGGTCGGCCTCGGTGAAGAACAGGACCCGCCGGGGGATCTTGTAGGAGGCGATCCGCCCTCGCAGGAACTCCTGCACGTCGGCCTCGCTGACGCTCGCTCCGTCGTGCACCACCGCCGCCAGCACCACCATCTCGCCCAGGGTGGCGTGGGGTACGGCCACGGCCAGCGCCGCCTTGAGTCCGGGGAGCTCGAGGAGCATGGTCTCGATCTCGACCGGCGAGACGTTGGCTCCCGCCGTCTTGATCAGATCGTCGGTCCGGCCGGTCCAGTGGAGCAGGCCCCGCTGGTCGACGAAGCCGGCGTCGCCAGTGTGGAAGAAGCCGTCGGTGTCGAAGGAGTCTTCGGGGGCGACCTTCAGGTAGCCCTTCATGAGACAGGTGCCCTTGACGGCGATCCCGCCCTCTTCGCCGACCGGCTGGGGTCGCCCGGTGGGGGGATCGATGATGCGCACGTGCATGCCGGGGAGCACCGCACCCTGGCTTTCGGCACGGGCCTCGAGCGGAGTATCGGCCGGGAGCGAGCTGAGGATGGTGAAGGTCTCGGTGAGGCCGTAGCCAGCCCGGGGGCTCCACACGTCGCCGAGCTTGACGGTCGGATGGCGACCCCAGGCCGAGAACGACTCGATGTGCCGCAGCGCCGAGAGGTCGCGCCGCCCCCAGTCCGGATGCTCCTCCAGCTCCGCGATCTGATGGGGCCAGGCGAGCGGGGTCGTGATCCGCTCCGCTTCGAGCAGGGCCAGCGACTCACCCGGCTCGAAGCGCTCCTGCAGCACGATGCAGCCGCCCGCGGCCAGGGTGGCGCCCATCACCATGCTGAAACCAGCTGACCAGAAGAACGGGTACGGGCTCCACACCCGGTCGTCGCGGTCCAGCGCCACATGGCGGACGAAGCGCCAGCTCTGGATGCTCGGCGCCCGGTGGGCGTGCAGGACACCCTTCGGATTGGCTGTCGATCCCGAGGTGTAGATGACGATGGCGTCGTCGAAAGGCGAGACGCTCGCCGCGCTGGCGTCCAGCTGTGCCTCGGTTACGGTCTCGGCCCCGGCGATGAAGTCAGTCCATGAGTCGGTCTCCAGGCACGCGACCCGGCGCAGGTGGGGGAGACGGGTGGACGGCTCCCCGCCCCACATCTTGTGCACCACGTCGAGGTAGGCGTGGCGACCGAGTCCCTCCTGGAGCAGCAGCACGGCGGTGTCGGAGTGCGCCAGCACGTGCTCGAGCTCGGGTGGCTCGTAGAAGGTGTTCAGCGGGACGAGGACGCCCCCCGCGATGGCCACGCCGTAGGCGGCGGCGACCCACTCGGGACGGTTGCCCATCAGGAGGCCGACCCGCGTTCCCTTCCCGACCCCTGCGGCCAGGAGGGACCGCCCGATCTGGCGCGCCTCTCGTGCCAGCTGGTCGTAGGTCCACCGCGTCGTCTCTGCCGACCCGCCACGACGGAACGCCAACGCCTCCCGGTCGCCGTGCCGGCTCACCACCTCGGCGAGGAACCCCCCGAGGGTCAGCGCACCTATCCCACCCTCGCTCTCCGGGGGTGGCCCGGAGAAGGTGGTCACGCCGGGATCTCGACCTCGACCGGACCCTTCGCCATGACCGCCCCGTCCTGGGTCGTCATCACGACCTCGATGGTCACCACGCCGGCCCCGAGGGTGGGATCGTGGCGGGTGCCGGTGACCTCTCCGTCGAGGTAGGTCACGTCGCCCTCGAAGGCGGGAAAGCGGTACTGAACTGCGGAGTGACGGGTCCGGGCCCGGTCGCCCGCCCACATGGCCACGTAGTCGAGGACCCACGCACCCATGGACGCCCCGTAGCCGTACGCCCGGGGCATGCCGATCACCCGGGCGTGGTCGACGTCGGTGTGTCCGCGCGAGGGTCCGCTGTACAGACCATCGCCCAGGGCCGGGTCGGCCTTCGCCGCCTCCAGCTGGCGGTCCATCTCGGGGAGCCACCCGGCCTCGGTGAGGTGGTCGGGACCTTCCTGGACGGTGGAGCCCCAGACGGTGAAGATGTACGACCGCCACTCCGTGGCGAAGGTCGACAGGGTGTGGGGACCGATCGGCCGGGTTGGGAGCCGCTGGCCCACCTCGACCTCCTCCAGCACCGGACCGGAGGATCCGGCCCGGCTGGCGACCCACGCCGCCCGCTGCTCGGCCACCGCGACGAGGCGCTCGGCCGTCCACGTGGGCCGGGGCGCGGCCTGCTCGAAGAACCCCCGCCGGCGAGCCTCCTCGGCCAGGTAGCGGACCGCCGTCGACCACTGCCGGGCCACCGCGTCCCCTCGCTGGTTCGTGTAGACCGTCTCGCCCCGGCTGAACATGGTCGGGCCCGCGAACTTGGTGTCGGACACCTTGTAGTCGACGAAGCGCCGCCGCATGCGCAGATGGTCGCCCGGGTAGATGCTGGGCCCGGCGAACCACCACTCGTCGCCACCGAAGATCATGTGGCTGCCCGGGAGGCTGCCCACGATGGCGGGACCGGCCCCGTGGCCGACGTCGCAGCAGATGGTGAACGACTGCGGGGCCGCGATGCGCCCCGATGGGCTCGCCGCCGCCACCTCGTCGTCGTAGTGGACCGGGTTCGGGTACTGCATGCCCTGCACCCAGCGACGGATGTCCGTCACGGTGACGGGCTCCTTGAGCTGGCCCCCGCCGACGGGTCGCCCGACGTGGCGCTCCACGTCGCTGGTGTCGAGCATCACTGCGTCACCGACCTGCGTCATCCCGAACCCCCTGATGCTCGCAGCCAATCCCTGACGGCTATGTCAGCAACGACCCTACACCGGTGGCCCGGCCGGAGCCCGGCGCTCCCGATCAGGGCCCCATCCGCCGATCCGATCGTGCGAGGCTGTAAGGCCATGGACCTTCCCGTCATGCCCCCGGTCGATCCCATGCTGGCCAAGCTGGCCCGCGAGCTGCCGACGGTGGCGGGCACGCTGTACGAGCCCAAATGGGACGGATTTCGCACCATCGTGTTCCGCGACGACGACGAGGTCGAGCTGGGCAGCCGCAACGAACGGCCCATGACCCGCTACTTCCCCGAGGTGCTGGACTCCGTGCGGGCGTCGCTTCCTGTGCGCTGCGTCGTGGACGGGGAGCTCGTGATCGCCGGGGCGGGTGGTCTCGATTTCGACGCCTTGCAGCAGCGCATCCATCCCGCCGAGTCACGGGTCCAACGGCTGGCCGCCGAGACGCCGGCGTCGTTCGTGGCCTTCGACCTGCTCGCCCTGGGCGACGAGGACCTGCGGTCGCTTCCGCTGCGCCGGCGTCGCGAGCTGCTGGTGGGCGCCCTGGCGACAGTCCGACCCCCGATCCACCTCACACCGGCCACGACCGACCGGGAGCTCGCCGAGCAATGGTTCTCACGCTTCGAGGGCGCCGGTCTCGACGGCATCGTGGCCAAGCGGCTCGAGGACACCTATCGAGAAGGCAAGCGGGCGATGGTGAAGGTCAAGCACGAGCGCACCGCGGACTGCGTCGTCGCCGGGTTCCGGTGGCACAAGCACGGGGGGATCATCGGGTCCCTGCTCCTCGGCCTGTACGACGACGAGGGCACCCTCCACAACCTCGGGGTGACCGCGTCCTTCTCCATGGAACGGCGCCGGCAGCTGGTGCTCGAGCTCGAGCCCTATCGCACCGAGGACCTCAGCGGCCACCCCTGGAAGGGATGGGCGGAGGCGGAAGTGGGCGCGAGTGCCGACGAAGGTCGCAAGCCGGGGGCCCGCAGCCGCTGGAACGCCAAGAAGGATCTGAGCTGGGAGCCGCTCCGCCCCGAGCTGGTGTGCGAGGTGGCCTACGACCACCTCCAGGGGAACCGGTTCCGCCACGCCACGACCTTCCGCCGGTGGCGCCCCGACCGTCGCCCCGAGAGCTGCACCTACAGCCAGCTCGACACGGCCGTCCCGGAGGAGCTGGCGACGGTCTTCGGCACCCACGGCGCGTGAAAGCCACCGGCGCGGTGATTCGCCGGGCCAGTCCAGGGCCTGACGGCAGCATGTGGTTCACCGGGCTGGCCGCCGACAAGGTCGGCCGAGTCCCGAGCGACGCCTCCTAGTCGAAGCGACGGGCGTCCTCGGCCGCGTAGGAAGCGACGGCGGCGTCGGCTTGCGCCGTCAGCTTGAGCCGCTCGACCACCTCGGCGAGACGCGACGCCGGGATGGCGCAGGTCACCTCGCTGCTCGACATCCCGGTGCGGGTGCGGCTCAGCATGCAGCCCACGCTGGCGACCACCTCGCCCTCCTCTTTTGCCGCGGCGACGATATGGCACTGGGGCTTGCCCTCGATCCGGAGGCCCGGCAGAGCGTCGGAGAGGACCATCAGGGACTTCGCCGTCAGCCGGACGAGGATCACGTCAGGGTCGACCGGCGTCTCCGCGAGGGGTCCGTAGGTGATGGCACCTGGCCGGTCCCGCACGACCGGGATGCTCGGGATCATGTCCGCCGTGATCCAGCCCGAGTCGAGGAGGGCGGCGATGTCGGCACGGCCGCTCACCTCGGCCATCGTCGCCAGCCCGTGGGTCATGCTGCCGACGCTGCAGTTGCCGTGGTCGGCGGGCGCCGTGCTGAAAGTGCGCTCGACCCCCTTCATCCAGAACACGCAGCCGGCCGGGGCTCGACCCGTGCGCCCGTCTGGCGTCGGTGGGGGCATGGGCGCGTCGTAGGGCTCGACGCCGGCTGGCGGCTCGGTCGAGAAGGTGATGGCGATCGGTGGCGCGCTGGGATGGAGGCTGGACTGCAGTGCATCAGCGAGTGTGGTCCACATAAGAGCTCCGTTCATGGTGTCGGTGTCTCGTCTCCGTGGATGGCTGCGGCCATCGTCCGCAGGCGCCCATAGTCGGCCTTGCCGTTGGCGGCCCGGCCGATCGTCTCCACGATGAGCACGTGGCGAGGTGCCTTGTAGCTCGCCAGGCGATCCTTCACGAGTGCCGCGAGGTCGTCGCGCTCGAGTATCGCGTCGGGGCCCACCTCGACGACGGCGCAGATGGCCTCACCGAAGCGCTCGTCCGGAATACCGACCACGATCGCGTCGCGCACCGCCGGGTGGAGCTTGACGACCTCCTCGACCTCCTCGGGAAAGACCTTCTCGCCCCCAGTGTTGATGCACACCGACCCTCGGCCGAGCACGCGCAGCGTGCCGTCGGCGTCGACGGTGGCATTGTCGCCCGGGATCGAGTAGCGCGCCCCGTCGATGGTGCGAAAGGTCTGGGCCGACTTCTCGGGATCCTTGTAGTAGCCGACGGGGTTGCGCCCGCGCACAGCGAGGAGTCCGACCTCGCCCGAGCCCGGCACGACGTCCCGCCCGTCCTCGGCGATGACGCGGGCGTTCCTGCCGAGCTCGAAGCGCGCCGTCTTTGCTCGTCCCTCGGAGCCGGAGATCGATCGCCCCATGCCGAGCGCCTCGGAAGAGGCGAACGAGTCGACGAGGAGCATGCCGGGGTGATGGCGCAGCAGCCCCTGCTTGGTCGGCTCACTCCACATCACGCCCGAGGAGATCACCACGCGGAGGCTGGAGATGTCCCACCGTCCCGGCGCCTCGTCCAACGCCCGGAGGATCGGCTTGGCAAAAGCGTCGCCCACGATCGACGTGTTGTTGACCCGTTCCACGGCCACGGCGGAGAGGAACTCCTCGGGGTCGAAGGCCCGGCCGGGCAGCAGCACCACCGACCCGCCGACGCTGAGTCCGGTGAACGCCGTGAAAGCGCCTGTGCCGTGCATGAGCGGGCAGGCGGGAAGGAAGACCGGCCCCTGCCCCTGGAGGGTGGCCCGCACCCCGGCGAGGCCGGCGTCCTCGGCATACCTGAGGGGCGAGGCGGAGTTGAGGGCGGCGAACAGGTCGTCCTGGCGCCACATGACACCCTTGGGCATGCCGGTCGTGCCGCCCGTGTAGAGCAGGTACAGATCGTCGCCGTTGCGCCCCCAGGGCGGAGACACCCGCTCGCTCGCCGACTTGGTCGCGTCCCCGTAGTCGACGGCCCAGTCGGGACAGGGGCCCGACCCGTCGTCCACCCACAGCCAACCCCTGATTCGTGGGAGGCGCGGA
This sequence comes from Acidimicrobiales bacterium, assembly GCA_036491125.1. Lineage (NCBI taxonomy): Bacteria > Bacillati > Actinomycetota > Acidimicrobiia > Acidimicrobiales > Acidimicrobiales bacterium. Next base: position 9,674 of record DASXCO010000135.1, read on the forward strand.
CGAAGGCGCTCGATGCGCTCGCTGAAGGTGCCGTGGAAGACGACGGCCACGGTGTCGGCGTTGTCCCACAGGTAGACGAGCTCGTCGTCGCCGTAGCGGTAGTTGGTGTTGACCGGGACGAGCCCCGCCTTGAAGGTGCCGAACACCGTCTCGAGGTACTCGGGGCAGTTGTAGAGGTACTGGGCCACCTTGTCCTGCGCGTCGACGCCGAGATCGAGCAGGGCGCGGGCCACGCCGTTGGCCCGCTGATCGGTCTCGGCCCACGACTGGCGGCGCTCGCCCTGTACCACCGCGGGCGCGTCAGGAATGGTCTCGGCCACGACCTCCCACACGTCGGCGTAATTCCAACCCGGCATGCTTGCTCCCTGCGCCTTGCACTGTTGTACGGGTGGCTGTCCTCAGGCCGGCCTCCCGGGCCGGCCAACCCGGCATGGCACAGGATCTTATGGGTGTTCTGCCGATACGCTGAACGGTCGTGGATCTCGGCCTGCCAGGGGAGGACCATCCGCACCGGATCGCCGTGCGGTCGTGGCTCGAGGACCACCCGTACGCCGCCGGTCGGCCGCTGGCCGAGGCCGGCTACGTCGCCCCGCACTGGCCGAGGCCCTGGGGGCTCGACGCCGATCCCATCGCCCAGCTGGTGATCGACGACGAGCTGCGCCGCGCCGGCGTGGCCCGGCCGATCAACCCCATTGGCATCGGTTGGGCCGGTCCGACCCTGTTGCACGCCGGGACGCAGGCGCAGCAGGAGCGCTATCTGATGCCGATGCTGGCGGGCGAGGAGCTGTGGTGCCAGCTGTTCAGCGAGCCGGGAGCCGGATCCGATCTGGCCGACCTGTCGACCCGGGCCGTCCGGGACGGGGACACCTACGTGATCTCCGGCCAGAAGGTGTGGACCTCCCTGGCGCATCTGTCGCGCTTCGGGATCCTCCTGGCCCGCACGGATCCCGACGTCGCGAAGCACCAGGGGATCTCCTACTTCGTCTGCCCCATGGACAGCCCCGGCATCACCATCCGTCCCATCGTGGAGATGACCGGAGTCCACCTCTTCAACGAGGTGTTCCTCGACGAGGTCCGCATACCAGTGGAGAACCGCGTGGGCGCCGAGAACCAGGGGTGGGCGCTGGCCAAGGTGACCCTCGGCAACGAGCGGGTGTCGCTGTCGGGGGAGGGCGCCCTGTGGGGCCGCGGTCCGACCACCGAGGACCTGCTGGAGCTGGCCCGGAAGGCCGGCGGTGTGTCCGACCCCCGCCTGCGCCAGCGCCTGGCCGAGCTGTACATCGAGGCCGAGGTGCTCCGGCTCATCAGGCTCCGCGCCGTGACGGCGGCGGTGAAGGGACACCAGCCCGGCCCGGAAGCATCCGTGCGCAAGGCGCTCGCCGACGAGCACGGCCAGCGGATCATGGGGCTGGCCAAGGACCTGACCGGGGCCCACGGCATGCTGTCGGGGTCGGCACCGTTCGGGGTGTCCGACGGCCAGTGGTCCTACGGGTACCTCTTCGCGCCGGCGCTCACGATCGGCGGCGGCACGTCGGAGGTGCAGCGCAACATCATCGCCGAGCGGGCACTGGGGCTACCCCACGATGTCGATGTCGAAGCGGGCAAGACGTGGGTCGAGTCCCGGAGGAGCGCGAGGGTCTGGAGCTAGGCGGAGGCTCTTCTCAGCGGAATGCTCCCGAGCCGCTCAGCAGTCCCCGCTCCCACCTCCACGGGCTGAGCAGCGCCGCCCGCGGATAGTCCTCGAACAGCCAGCGGGCGAAGCTGCGACGAGTCCAGTCCGTGGACCCGACGACCCGCACGGCGCCGCGGGCGCCTTCGCGGTGGCGGAGGACGCGTGACAGGGCGTTGGACAGGTGGTGGTTGAGGGCGAGATTCCTGTTCACGTCCCGGCGGTACCGGCTGGCGACCCGAGCGGGGTTCCCGGCACCGAGGGCGAGGATGGCGTCCGCGGCGAGGGCCGCCGTCTCCAGGGCCTGGGCGATCCCCTCGCCGGTCATCGGATCGGTGGCCCGGGCGGCGTCCCCGGCGAACACGACCCGGCCTCCTGCAGCGGTGAGGGGGCTGGTCGTCACCCGGGCGGGGATGGGCCAGGCCCGGTGGGGCGACTCGGGCTCGGCCGCCGGGCCCAGCACGGCGCGAAGGGCTGGGCGGTCGGCGAGGCCCGCCCAGGTCCTGGCCATGTCGCCCGTGGGCCGCCCGGCCTGTCGGGGCAGGCCGAAGCCGACGTTGGCCCGGCCTTCCGGCAGTGGGAACGACCAGGCGTAGCCGGGCAACAGGTCGGGCTCGAACCACACCCACATGTCGGCCGCACCGGGGCCGACGTTGGCGAAGTACTGCCGGAAGGCGTGCCACTCGCCCAGGTAGCCGGGCTCTTCACCCTGGCCGAGGGACTTGCGGAGCGGGGACCACATGCCGTCGGCGCCGATGGCATAGCGGACCGAGAGCTGGTCGACGCCGTCGGCCGCGAGGATCACCTTGTCCTCGGACACGCTCGCCCCTTTGAGCGCGCACCCTTCGAGGACGGTCGCGCCGGCGTCGCGGGCCAGCTCGACCAGGGCGGCGTCGAGGTCGCGCCGCCGGGCCACGGCCGCGTAGGTGCCCTGGTCGCGGGGAAAGGGCAGCCGGGCCACCCGTCCCGACGGTGACCGGACCACGATGTCGTCCACCGCCTGCCAGGACGCCACCGCCTTGGGGTCGAGCCCGAGGCGGTCGAGCCGACGCAGGGCATCCGTGGTCAGGCCGTCGCCGCAGCACTTGTCCCGCGGGAAGCGGGCCCGGTCCAGCACGACGACGTCCCTGCCGGCCCGGGCCAGTCGGACGGCGGCCGCCGTCCCCGCGGGGCCGGCGCCCACCACGGCGACATCGGCATCGAGCATCAACCGAAGGCTACGTTTCCTGGCGGCTTCGCCGTCCCGGGCGGGGCCCCAGCCCCGCCCTGCTCCGAGCAGCGGGGGCCCGAACCCCGCCGCCGGCCGTGGGTCAGCGGCCGAGGGCGGCGGCCAGGGCGCCGGGCAGCTCGGGGTGGCGAAACTCGAAGCCGGTCGCCTCCAGCCGGGCGGGGCGCACCCGCTGACTGACGAGGAGGGTCTCCCTGGCCATCTCCGTACCGAGGGCGATCGACAGGGCGAAGGTCGGGACGTGGAGGAGCGTCGGACGACCCACGGCGGCGCCGAGGACCCGGGTGTACTCGGCGTTGGTCACCGGATGGGGGGCGGTGCCGTTGAGCGCGCCCCGAACGGCGTCGTGCGTGAGGGCGTGCATGATCGCCTCGACCTCGTCGGACAGCGAGATCCAGCTGAGGTACTGCCGGCCCGGCCCCAGCTGGCCGCCGAGGCCGAGCTTGAAGAGGGGAAGCTGCTTGGCCAGAGCGCCCCCTTCGGCGCTCTGGACGATGCCCGAGCGCAGGTGCACGACCCGGACGCCGACCTTCTCGGCCGGAGCCGTCGCCGCTTCCCAGGACTGGACGAGCTCGGCCAGGAACCCGGTGCCCGGCTCGCTCTCCTCGGTGAGCACGTCCTCGCCCCGGTCGCCGTAGTAGCCGATGGCAGAGCCGCTCACCATGACCGCCGGGGGTCGATTCAGCTGGGCGACGGCGGTGGCGAGCAGCGTCGTCCCGTCGACGCGGCCGTCGCGGAGACGGGCCTTGTAGGCGGCCGACCAGCGGCGGGCCAGGCTCGCGCCCGCCAGGTGGACGACGGCGTCGGCGCCCTCCAGGGCCGGGGTGTCGATCGTGCCGCCCTCGATGTCCCAGCTGACGTCGCCGGGGCCCGTTCGGGCACCGGCGTGCTGACGGACGATCCGCCCGACCTCGTGTCCGTTCGTCCGCATGGTGCGGATGAGGGCAGTGCCGATCAAGCCGTGGGAGCCGCTGACGAGGACCCGCATGGTGCCATGCTCGCGCCGTGGCGCTTCAGCGGCCTCGTCGGCCGTCGTTGTCGAGCCCGCTCCGTTCGAGTGCCCGCCGCACTATGGCGGCGAAGGCGTCAGGGTGGGTGAGGTGGGCGCCGTGGCCGGCGCCCTCGACCTCCACCAGCTCGGCGCCGGGGACCAGATCGGCGAGGACCTCCACTCCCCGACGGTGATGCGGAAGGGACAGCTCCCCTCTGGCGATCACGGTGGGCACCGACACCCCGGTGGGGTCGAACGGTGCACCGCCGTCGCGCATCGACGCCATCTCGGCGATCAGCGCGTGGCCCTCGTCGCGTCGTCGGGCCCGCGTGCGCTCGGGCAGGCGCTCCCAGCGGGCGTCGCCGATCATGCGCCGCATGAAGCTCTCGGCCGCGTCCTCCGGTCCGCGGGCGCCGGCGGCTGAGCCGCCAGCGCTCCGCGTGGGCCACCACGGCAGCCACGGCGCGGGCGGTTCGTAGGCGACCACCGCACGGATCTGCTCCGGCCGCCGCCAGGCGGCGGTCAGAGCCATGGCTCCCCCGTAGCTGTGGCCCGCCGCCACTGCGTGGCGGCCGGCAAGGACGGCGAACAGATCATCGACGTGCTCATCGAGGGTGTGGGCGAGCGGGACCGCCTGGCGCGAGCGGTGGTAGCCGCGTCGGTCGTAGGTAAGCACCCAAAGGTCGCTCAGACGGCTCACGACGCGGGAGAAGCTCGGGCCGCGGTCCATCGACCCGTGGATGAGCACCACGAGATCGGCGCGCTCGGGCGCGGCCCCGCGCTCGTCGACGTAAAGGCCCGACGGAAGGAGCGGCACGGTCGCCGTGCTACCACCGGTTGTGGCCGAGCCGCCAAGCGCGGAGGCGCGCCGACGTGGCTGAAGGTTAGTCTCCTGACATCTGCGTCAGGAGGTTGCTCCATGCGCTTCATCGACAGTGACGGCCACGTGCTCGAGCACCCGGACGGGATGCTGGCCTACGCCCCGAAGGGCTACGAGGACCGGATCTGGCACATCGAGACCGATGGCAAGGGCCGCGAGTGGATGATCATGGACGACGTGCGGATGCCGGCCAGCGGTCTGGCCCTGGCCGGCACGGCGGGCATGTCGGACGAGGACCGGGGTAGGGCCCAGCGGGGCGAGCTGCGCTACACCGAGGTCCGGCCCGCCGCCTACAACGCCAAGGCGCGCCTGGACGACATGTCCGCTGACGGCATCGACCAGTCCGTGTTGTACCCGACTTTTCTCCTCGGCATCCAGAGCCGCCGCGACGCCGACTTCGCCGCAGCCCAGTGCCGCGCCTACAACGACTGGGTGTCGGACCACGTGGGTGACGGAGACGGCCGGCTCTTCGCCGCCGCCGTGCTGCCGCAGCAGGACCTGGATCGGGCTGCGGCCGAGATCCGCCGGGTCGCCGGGCTGCCAGGGATCGTGGCCGTGTTCATCCGTCCCAACCCCACCGCCGACTGGAAGCAGTTCAACGATCCGGTCTACGACCCACTCTGGCAGGCAGCTTCGGACACCGGGCTTCCCGTCGGGCTCCATCCGTTCCTGGCCGCCGATCTCCCGGGTGCCTGCATCGGGATGCACTTCAACCGCCTGGGCACCTCGGCCGCGCCCCTCCCCGAGGAAGGCGGGGCCGACGTCAACATCGACAACATCTACTTCACCCAGGCCCTGTCCAACCCCATCGACATGATGAGCTCGATGGCGTTCCTGCTCGCCGGCGGCGTGTGCGAGCGCTTCCCGGGCCTCAAGCTCATCTTCCTCGAGGCCAACGGGGGCTGGCTGGTGCCCTGGCTGGAGCGACTCGACCATCACGCCGAGATCTTCTCGTGGGACGTCCCGTGGCTGAAGGAGAAGCCCTCCGACTACTTCCGGCGCCAGTGCTGGATCAGCTTCGACGCCGACGAGTCGACCCTGGCGTTCACCGCCAACTCGCCGCTCTGCGGGGCCGACCGCATCATCTGGGCCTCGGACTACCCGCACCCGGACGCAAAGTACCCGGGCGTGACGGCCGAGCTCGCGGAGGCTATCGAGGGTCTCACCAAGGAGCAGCAGGACCTGATCGCCGGCGAGAACGCTGTCGCCCTCTACGGGCTGTAGCCGACGCCGATCGTGGGCGAACGCGTCTCAGTCGTCGACTACCTCGTCCTCGATGACGGCGAGCCCTACCTGGTCGCCACCGCCTGTCGAGGCTGCGGCGCGACCTATTTCGAGCGCCACAACGCATGTGGGCGGTGCTTCGGGACGAGCTTCGAGCGGCGACGGATGGAGAGCACGGGTACCGTGCGCTCCTACACCATCGTCCACCGCGCCGCGCCCGGGGTTGCCGTTCCCTACGTGGCGGCGATCATCGAGCTCGACGGTGGGGGAGTCGTGAAGGCGAACATCCGCGACGTGGAGCCCGAGCCCGCACAGGTCGGGCTGGGCATGCCAGTGGCAATGACCACCTTCGTCGCCGGGACCGACGACGAAGGGACCGAGGCCGTGGCCTTTGGTTACTCTCCCGCCGTGGCGGCCGCAGGGAAGAGGACCGATGCCTGACGACCTGTGGATCCTCGGTGCGTCGATGGTCAAGTTCGGCCGCTACCCCGATCGGGACCTGATGGACATCGGCTCCGAGGCCGCCGTCGGTGCCCTGTCCGACGCCGCGGTGTCCATGGCCGACATCGACATCCTCGTCGTCGGGAACCAGCTGGAGCCCGTTGGTGGGGTGGGCCAGCGCCTGCAGAAGCAGATCGGCCAGACGGGCATCCCCGTCTACAACGTCACCAATGCCTGCGCCACTGGGGCCAGCGCCATCCGGGTCGTCTCCATGGCCATCAAGGCAGGCGAGGCCGAGATGGGACTAGCGGTCGGGGTGGAGAAGATGGGAAAGGCCGGGCTCGCGGAAGGACGGGCCGCCAGGCCCGAGAAGGTCGCGTACGAGCGCGAAGGACGCACGGGTGCGGTGATGAGCGTCGAGGGGATCCTCGGCACCGACTTCATGCCCGGGGTCTTCGCCCACGCGGGCATGGAGTACGCCCGCAACCACGACGGGGTCGGTTTCGAGCAGTTCGCCCGCGTGGCCGAGAAGAACCACGCCCACTCCTCGCTGAACCCTCTGGCCCAGTACCAGAAGACCTTCGGCCTCGACGAGGTCATGGCCTCGCCGATGATGTCCTACCCCAACACGCTCCTCATGTGCTGTCCGACGGGGGACGGCTCCGCCGCCGCAGTCGTCGTCTCGGGCGAGAAGCTCGCGACGCTCGATCCAGCGGTGCGCAAGCGGGCGGTGAAGGTGTCCGCCTCGGTGCTGACCACCGACCCGTGGGTCGAGGGCGGCGAGCAGCAGCCGGATGTCAACACGCTCACTCGCCAGGCTGCCGACAAGGCGTACGAGCAGGCCGGTGTCGACCCACAGGACCTCGACCTCGTCGAGCTGCACGACTGCTTCGCCACCGCCGAGCTCATCCACTACGACAACCTGCGCCTGTGCGAGCCGGGTGGAGCAGGCGACTTCATCGACTCGCGCGGCCCCTGGCGCGACGGGCGCATTCCGGTGAACGTCTCGGGTGGACTGATCTCCAAGGGCCATCCCATCGCCGCCACCGGTGTGGCCAACATCTACGAGATCGTCACTCACCTCCGAGGAGAGGCCGGCGACCGGCAGATCGAAGGTGCCACCGTGGGCCTGGCTCACGTGATCGGGCTCGGCTCGACCTGCGCCGTGCACATCCTGGAGAAGGCGGCCGTCTAGCCGTCGACCACCCGGGTGGCTTTGTAGCCCGAGCGCGGAAGGCTGCCCCGCGTCACCACCTCGACCGTGGCTTCCAGGCCCAGCCGCTCCTTGACCGCGGCAGCCAGCCGTGGTCCGACCGTCGGGTCGTCGCCCTGGCCCTCGCCGGCCTCGACCCGCACGGCGAGCGGGGTACCCGCGTCCCTGGGCCGCACGACCACGAACTCCAGGCTGGGCTTGGCCACCTCGGGCACGGCGGCGAGCGCCGCCTGCACCTCGCCCACCTGGAACTTTCGTCCCTGGCTCGACAGCAGGTCCTTGAAGCGACCGCCCCACCAGCCCCGGGAGCTCGTCTCCCCACAGGGACACGGCGTGCGCTCGACGCGGCACGCCTCCTCCAGGTCGTAACGCACCATGCAGTTGTCGCGACCGAAGGTGGTGACGACCAGGTTGCCCCAATCGCCGTCGGGGACCTCGCGTCCGTTCTCCGGATCGATGGCCTGCACGTAGGTGTGGTCGTCCGCCAGGTGGGCGCCGTTGTGCTCGCCGCAGGGATGGCCGAGGAAGGCGAAGCACTCGGCCCCCGCGGTAGCGAGCGGGAATCCCTTGTCCGCGGCGCCGGGCATCGACGGTATGCGCAGTCCCACGTCCTCCATCGGATCGAGCCCCAGCTTGGCCGCGACCTCGAAGTACCGGCCCAGGGCGAACCCCACGTAGGGGACGTCGGGCTTCACCTGCATCCACATCCGCATGCCCTGCTCGGCCAGCTCGTCGGTGTCAGGCGGGGGAACCCAGATGTTGAGGCAGCCGAAGTACTCGTAGGCGCCGGACAACAGCGGTCCGCCGCCGTAGAGGTAGGCGGGGTGGGCGTGGGTCACGATCATCCCGGGGCGGATGCCCTGGCGCCACCAGTTCCGTGCGCCACACTCGTACTCGACCTCGAGGTCCCGTCTGGTCCACAGCATGATCGTCGGAGTGCCGGTGGTCCCGGTGGACGTGCCGAGGCGGACGCACTCGCGAAGGTCGGCGAAGCGGTAGTCGCCGACCGGCGGGTGCTCGGCCTCGGACTGGCGCAGGTCCTGCTTCACCGTGAGGGGGAGGTGCTCGAGGTCGGCCAGTCCCTTGATGTCCTCGGGCGCCGTGACACCGGCCTCGTTCAGCTTGCGGACGAAGAGGGGAACCGGTCGCTCGAAGACCCGCCGGATCATGTCCCGCAGACGCTGCTCACGCAGCTCGTGGAGCTGGTCCCTCGGCATGGTCTGGATATCGGGGTCCCACCAGGTCCGGCTCGGGTCGGTGCGCGTCGGCTCCTGGTCGACGGTCTCCACGGTCGGTATGGTAAAACATGACATCCGTGTTAGGGAACTGACCGGGTCCAGAGAGGGGAGCGATGACGACGCAAGGCGGGATCGCACCGTTCGACGACGCGACCTACGACCCGTTCGAGGTCTTCGAGAGGAGTGTCGGGGCGTCCAAGGTCGCCAACCCCTATCCCGACTTCGCCGAGCTCCGCCGGCAGGGCCCGGTGCACAAGCGCGACCTGGCCGAGCTCTACGAGCTGGAGAACATGGAGGGCCTCGACCTGCCGGATGCCTACACCATCGTCACCCACGAGGCCGTGGAGAAGGTCCTTCGCGACAGTCAGACCTTCTCCTCCTCTGGCTACGCCGAGAGCATGGGCATGGTCATGGGCCACAGCATCCTCGAGATGGACCAGCCGGAGCACCGCGCCTACCGCGGGCTCGTCCAGCAGGCGTTCACCCGCAAGGCCATGGTCCGCTGGGAGTCCGAGCTGGTGCGGCCGATCGTCAACCGCTTCATCGACACCTTCGTCGGTCGCGGTGGGGCTGATCTGGTGTCCGAGCTCACCTTCCCCTTCCCGGTGCGGGTGATCGCCGGGATGCTCGGCCTTCCCGAGGAGGATCTGGAGACGTTCCACGCCTGGGCGGTCGGGTTGATCAGCGTGGGTGCCGACTTCGAGCACGGGATGGAGGCGTCGGGCAAGCTGAGGGACTATTTCGCCGGGGTCCTTGCCGAGCGGCGCCGGCAGCCGTCGGACGATGTGATCACCGCGCTAGCGCAGGCTGAGCTCGAGGGTCAGAAGCTGACCGACGAGGACATCTTCGCCTTCCTGCGGCTGCTGCTGCCGGCGGGAGCGGAGACGACCTACCGGTCGTCGAGCAACCTGCTGACGGGGCTGCTGATGAACCCCGACCAGCTGGAGGCGGTGCGCGCCGACCGCTCACTCATTCCCCAGGCCATCGAGGAGGGCCTGCGGTGGGAGCCTCCGCTCACCGGGATCGCCCGCACGACGAGCCGCGAGGTCGACATCGGCGGTGTCACCCTGCCGGCAGGCGTGATCATCAACGTGAACATGGGCGCGGCCAACCACGACCCGGCGAGATACCCGGACCCCGAGCGGTTCGACATCTTCCGGGATCCCCAGCAGCACATGGCCTTCGCCTACGGGCCTCACATGTGCCTGGGCATGCACCTGGCCCGCATGGAGACGACCGTGGCGCTCAACGCCCTGCTCGACCGCCTGCCCGGCCTGCGACTCGACCCCGACGCCCCGCCGCCCGAGATCCGGGGCCTGGCCTTCCGGTCACCCAAGGAGCTGCGGGTCGCCTTCGACTAGCGGGCCCGGTCGCGGCGCGCCGCGGCTCCGTCAGAGGCCGGCGCGGGTGGCGTGGACTAATAGATCGTCCCCACACCGACCAGGTGACCGGTGGGACCCGATGTCCCCTTCGGTCCGGCTGCCGGGTCGTAGTAGGTGATGACGAGCTGTGAGGGCGTGCTCAGCTCTGGTTGACCAACCAGAGCACGACAGAAACCGGAGGGCACGTTTAGGCAGTTGGGCACGATCCCCGTTGTCTCGAGGTGCCACGGACCCGTGGCGGTCTTCGCGGTGAGGACGTCGTACGCGCCGGTGATCGTGTTGGTCTCGACCATTCGCAAGGGCGCATTCGGGTAACTGTTGACTGCGATCCCCATCGGTTGCCATGTCGTCGATGCGTCGGTTGCTGCCTGTCTGACCTGATAGGAGGACTGGCTCTGCAGCGCCGATGTGGTATCGGGGAGGGTTGCTGCGTAGACGTGACCGGCGTTGCACGAGACGTACAAGCTCGTGCACACGAACGAGAACAGACTCACCTGTCCGTTGCTGATGACAGGGCTGCCCAGCACGAGGTCCGGTGGCAACGCAGCGCCGCTGCGAGCCGGCGGGAAGACCTCATCAGGACCAACGTCGATCGCGTTGGTCTTCCAGTTGTATTCCAGGAAGCCCCAGCCTTCCGCACGGATACTGCCAAATCCTGTGATGCAGACGTCGCCGTAGGTGACGAGAACGTCATCGGTCTTGGGGATGAGCGCCGCACCGCTGGCCCAACGTGCGGGGTATTGCCCGGATGCGAAGGTGCAGCGATTGCCGCTTCCATCGGGCAGATACACGTCGGTCGGAGACGGTATGTGCATCGCCGGCGGGTTGCCGGGGGAGAGCGTCAGAGGGTTGCCGGCGCTGGGGACCTCCTCCAGGGACGAGGGGATCTGCCCCGCCCTGTATGGTCCCTCCGCCGCCGTGCTGCCGGTGATGAAGCCTGTCATCACCATCTGGCCCGACGAGTTGGCGTGGAACACTCCTGTGTCTCCGAAGACCCAGAGAGCGTTCCCGTTAGGAAGCGCCACACTCAGCCCATCGTCACGGGAGATGGCTTGGGAGGGGTTCTCCCAGACCGACTCGACTGGCCCCGACGCGCTGTGCGTGGTGGGGCCGGCGGCGGCGCCCCTGGCAGCGGCGGGGGAAATCGAGGCGGCGAGACTCGCTGGAGTGGCGAGGAGAGCCCCTAGAGCGAAGGCCACAAGGGCAAGAAATCGCCGCCGGACGTGGATCACGGCATGACGTGATCGCTGTGGTCTACCACTCACCTGGCGCCCACCCCCAGATGGTCTTCCGGTGCTCGTGGGATCTCTGACTCCGCCTACACACGTACCCAAAGAGAACCGTTTTGCACCTTTTGTCGGGAGGGCAGGGCCTCGCACGAGGAGTTCTACCGGGCGGGCCCAAAACCGCAGTTCAGCGCATCATGCGCTCAAGGGCGGCGCGAGCTAGATGAGTCCTGAGAGGGAAGCAACCCGAGAGCGGTGGTCTCGCGCCGTGCCGAAGACGGCGTCGCCTGAGGCTCAGCGTGCGGGCCAGGTGATCTCGTCGACCATATAGCCAGGGGACGGACCGCTCGGCGACAATGTGGTGACCTTCCTTACCGCCGGCGGCGGTTGGAGTTGGTGGAGCTCGAGGTCGATCCTAACGACTGCAATCGGGAAGTCGGCGACCCAACCGATGTGACGGCTCCGGATGTACGCGGCAAGGGTCCGGTCGCGCTGCGAGGCCGCATAGGCGATGGGGTTCACCACACCGTCGAGGTTGACGACGGTGAGACGGCCCTCGGAAAAATAGCTGAGCGCCCCGCTTTGCCAGCCGCCGATGACACTGCCTCGCGGAGGTACTCGAACTGCCTGTGTGGTGACCTCCCGATAGCCCGTGGCCGCATCGTAGAAGTGAGGCGACGAAGGCCCGACCGCCGGTACGGAGCGGGTGGTCGCGTAGTATGCATCCAGCTGCGCGGCGGAGACCGTCGGGACAACGAGGATCCCCGACAGGACAACTAGCGTCAGGGGGCGCCCGCGCCCGTGACCCGACGCCAGCCCACCTACTCCGGCCGCAACGACCACCACCAGGACCATGCCGACGGGGGCGAGGTATCGGGTGAAGTAGAAGGTGACGCCGAACCAGGCGTAGAACAGCAGCAGACCCGCGGCGAACGCCGGCAAGGTGCCAACGATCGCCCTTACGCCTGGACCCGTGGGACTCGCCAAACGCTCACCAACCCCCTGACGTGGTTTCCGAGTCACCCAGCGCACGGCGAGGGCGGACGAGGCCAGGACCAGAAGCCAGAAGACGAGCACGCCGAGCGACTGGCCGATGAGTCTCGACCTCAACCAGTCCAACGGCTGGAAAGGCCCGCCGCTCACAGTCCCGGCCGCAAGGGACATGGTCATGCTCGAAAACGACGGGAACGGCAAGATCTGATGTGCGGCCGGCCCACTCGTCGGCAGAGGCGTCCCGAAGGTCAGCGTGCACCACACCCACCACGGGGCCACGATCCCGACCGCGGCCACGGTCGCGAGGGCGAGAGGCCGACGAGGCCCGCGCCAGAGCTGCAGTACAACTAGCAGAACCACGAGCAGCAGCGCGTCGACTCGCGCGAGCACGGCCAAACCACCCACGGCGCCGGCCATCCCCCACCGCAATGCCGTCGGTCGGTCGTTGGCCCAGATCCACAGAGCTACGAGGCTGATCTCAACGAAGATGGCCAGCGACGTCTCGAGGCCACCGAAGGACATCCCAATAGCAACCGGCGAGATGGCCCACAGGGCCGCGGCTACGATGGCGGCCACTCTCCCGGCGAGCCGGTACGCCACCCAGGCGAGCACCGCGATGGTCGCCGTGTCGACCACGACGAGCAAGGTGAGATCGGCGCGAAGAGCGGCGTCGGCACTATTGGTGAGCCAGAACACCGGAGTCATCAGGAAGCCGAGCAACGGCTGGAACCCGCTCGTAAGGGTCGTGCCATCGACGGTCGGGCCGTGGCCGTGGGCCATCGAGCGGGCGATCGTGAGCGTGTAGTAGGTGTCGTCGGGAATGAAGAGCCGGTCGATGAGTGCCAGCGGTCGAAACAGGATGGCAAGTCGAAGGACCAACCCAATCAAGGTCAGCCCGGCGACGGCAAGCGACACTGGCGAGCCAGGCACGCTCGCATGTCCACCCGGTGATCGCCAAGGCCTCGAGACTGCGAGGGGCCTGTCTTCCCGACCACGCTGATCAATTTGTCCAGATGGGTCGGTTCGAGGACCCTCGAGACCGGTCGTCGTCACGGCGAGTCGAGGATCGGGTCACCGTCCCCAGGCCACCCCTGCCACCATTTTCGGAGGGCGCGCCCAGCCTTGTTGACCTGAGACTTTGTTGGCGCTTGCCGGGACGCTGCGCTCATCTTCTTCCCCAACCTTCGCTGTCGCGTGTCGCTCACTCATAGCGGGTCCCGCCTGCGACCAGCGGTACGGTCCGGGTCCGTGGCCGTCGAGGCGAGCTGCAGCGGCAGGCCGATCTCGCCACCCACAGCCCAGATCGGGAGATCCCGGAGATGGTCGAGTGTCGGCCGGCGAACACTACCAACGGCCGCAGAAATGGGGCACATTTCCAGCAGTCGCCGCCAGTGTTCCGGCGGGGGTACCCCGAAAGCTAGTAGCTCAAACCGCTCAGCTCGGCCACTCGGGCGCGGTGTTGGCGGGCCGTGCCGAAGACGGCGTCGCCTGACTTGGCCCGCTTCACGTAGAGGTGCATGTCGTGCTCCCACGTGAAGCCGATACCGCCGAGGCTCTGGATGCCTTCCTGGACGAGGAGGCGCTGACAGTCGCCGGCCGCGGCCTTGGCCATGGCGACGGCCAGAGATCGACGCTCGTCGTCCTCGGCGAGGGTCGCCGAGGCGAAATAGCACAGCGCCCGAGCTGACTCGAGGGCCACGAACATGTCGGCGAACTTGTGCTTCATGGCTTGAAAAGATCCGATGGGCGCGCCGAACTGCTCGCGGGTCTTGGCGTGCTCGAGAGCGATGTCGAAGATGGACTGACAGGTCCCCACCATCTCCAGCGCCAGCGCCGTGGAGGCCTCCTCGATGACGCGGGCCAGCACCGGCGCGCACCGACCAGGCTCGCCCAGCGTGCGGTCAGGACCGACGGTCACACCGTCGAGATCCACGGTTGCGTACTGGCGGCTGGCGTCGAGCGTCTGCAAGGGGGTCGCCACCACCGCCTCGCGGGGGACGATGAACAAGGCCAGACCGTCGGATCCCTCGGTGCCATCGAGTCGGGCGGCGACAACCAACTCGGCGACCGTGGCGCCCTCGACCACGTAGTGCTTGGAGCCATCGAGGATCCAGTCGTTGCCGTGGCGGCGGGCCACGAGCGCGACGTCCTCGCCCGCCCAGCTGCCCGACTCCTCGGCGACCGCCAGGGTCCCGGTGATGCGACCCGCGGCCACGTCACCCAGGAACCGTTCGTGCTGCGCGGCGGTGCCTGCTTCACGGATCCCCGGCACGAACTGGGACACGGTCGGCAGGAACGGCCCCGGAGCGATCGCCCGGCCCAGCTCCTCGACGACGACGGCCAGCTCGATGAAGCCGAGCCCCAGACCTCCGTACGCCGGATCGATCGTCAGGGCGGGCCAGTCGAGATCGACCATGGACGACCAGAGGTCGCCAGCAGGGGCGCCCTTTTCCACCACCTCGCGCACGAAGCTGGGCGGGCACTCGCGTGCGAGCACGGCCCGCACCGAGGTGCGCAGCTCGTCCTGATCGGTTGTGAACTCGAGGTCCATGACTGGTGTCCCGAAACTGACGTCGGCGTCACGGTAGCAGCCCGGACCGTGGTCAGAGCTGGTCGATCAGCTTGTGCGTCTGGGGCACCACCCGGACGCGCTGGTGGAGTCGCAGCGCCCGTTCCTGCAGCTCCAGCACCTGGCTCGGGCTTGGCGCGGCGGTGACGTCGGCGAAGGGCGTGACCGGCTGCAGGAAGATCTCGGTCTCCGGCGCCACCTCGTGGACCATGCCTACGGCACGCTCCAGCTCGCCGGGAACCGTCGCCGGCCCGATCACGATCTTGACGAAGAGATGCCGAGCCGCCCCGGCCTGCAGGAACCGCTGGTGCGTGTCGAGGTCGACGCCCTCGTGGTCGACGCTGTCGAGCTTGATGTCCATACCGATATGGTCGACCCACTCGTGCACCGACGCCAGACCGCCAGGGAGAGTCCCGTTGGTCTCGAGGTAGATCGGCTGGTGGCGCTCGGCCAGCAGCGGGAACAGGGCGCAGAGGCGCCGGGCCTGGAGCAGCGGCTCGCCGCCGGTCACGCTCACCGAGTGGTGCGGAAGGGCGCGCCATAACCGATCGACGGCGTCGGCGACCTCGGTGACGGGAAGCGGGCTCTCCCGCCACCACCAGTCCCTACGGCCCGGCGTCTGCTCGAGTCGGCACGGCCCCGGACGCTTCTCGAGGGCCTCGGGCTGATCGCAGTAGGCGCAGCGGATGTTGCAGCCGGTGAGGCGGACGAAGACCTGACGCTCGCCCACCAGCGCCCCCTCGCCCTGGATCGCCGAGAAGACCTCGGTCACCAGCACCGTCGTGCTACTCGTCGTGGCTTCGGTCATGGCGTCGGCAAGGCCGGATCGGTCACGCCGGCCTCTGCGAAGCCGCGAGCGCGCAGGTGACAGGCGTCACAGGCGCCGCACGGATCCGGGCCGGCGCGGTAGCACGACCAGGTCAGCTCGATCGGAGCGCCGAGGTCGAGCGCGAGGCGGACGATCTGGGCCTTGGTCAGGTCGACCAGCGGTGTCCGGATGTCCACCGGTCTGCCCTCGAGCCCACGTTTCTGGCCCACTGCCGCGACGGCGCGGAAGGCGTCGACGAACGCCGGCCGACAATCCGGATAGCCGCTGTAGTCCAGGGCATTGACGCCGAGGTACACCGCATCGGCGTCACGGGCCTCGGCCACCCCGAGGGCGACGGCGAGAAAGATGCTGTTGCGGGCGGGAACGTAGGTCGCCGGTATGTGGACCGAATCCGGCTCGCTCGTGTCCACCGGGGCCGTCGGTCCCGGTATCTCGACCGAGGAGTCAGTGAGCGCCGACCCGCCCCAGGCCCGCGTGTCGAGGGTGACCAGGAGGCGCTCGGCGCCGTAGTGGGCGGCCACCTTGGCGGCGCGCTCGAGCTCGATCCTGTGCGACTGGCCATAGTCGAAGCTGAGGGCCAGCGGCGGACGATCGGCATCGCTCGCGGCGAGGGCCATGCACGTGGTGGAGTCGAGCCCGCCGGAGAGGATGACCACCTGGCGGCTCGGGCTCATTCGGCCAACAGCTCGACCATGGACTGTGGGGTCTCCCAGAGGCGGACGGCGACCAGGCCCAGGCCCGCCGCTTCGAGGTGCTTCCACGCCTCGTGGGCGATCCGCTCCGCGGTGGGGTTGTCCACGATGTCGTTCAGCAGGCGGTGGTCATAGCGGCTCACGACTTCACGCTCGACGACGGCCGCCAGGTCGTCGAAGTCCATGACGACGCCGTGCTCGTTGACGGGCCCTTCGACGGTGATCTCGAGGCGATAGTGGTGGCCGTGCAGTCGCTGGCACTTGCCGGCGTGCCACGGGAGATGATGGGCCGCCTCGAAGGCGAACGAGCGGCTGACCTGGGTGCGCATCCGCACCCAGGCTATCCCCGGCTAGCTGTGCTCGGCGCGGCCCTGATCCGCGCCGGGCGGGCCGTAGGGCTCGCCGGCCTCCCCGTAGCAATCGGCGTGGTAATGCTCCACCCGGTCCCACGTGCCATCGACGTAGACGTTGGCGATGACCTGGCGGAGCTGGGCGCGGGCCACGAACTTCACCGGGGCGCCACAGTGGGCGCAGATCGCTGAGCTGCCGGGCTCCACGGTTCGGACGACAGCTCGACTCTCTGTCATGCCTCTTGCTCCGCCGGCCTGTTTTCTCACATCGCTCCCCCAGCCGCGCCAGGGACCTGCCGCGGCTCGGTCCCCAGACTAGTCAACTGATCCGGCGTCAGGCCATCATCTGCCGGTCTGTCACCCGCCCCTGACGAGGGGCTTGTAGCGGATGCGGTGGGGCTGGTCGGCGGCGGCACCGAGCCGGCGTCGGCGCTCGGCCTCGTAATCACTGAAGTTCCCCTCGAACCAGTGCACAACTGATTCGCCCTCGAAGGCGAGCACGTGCGTCGCGATCCGGTCGAGGAACCACCGGTCGTGGGTGATCACCACGGCACAGCCGACGAACGCCACGAGCGCGTCTTCGAGGGCTCGGAGCGTGTCGACGTCGAGGTCGTTGGTCGGCTCGTCGAGCAGGAGCACGTTGCCTCCCGAGCGCAGGACCTTGGCCAGATGGATGCGGTTGCGCTCGCCGCCGGAGCAGTCGCCGACCTTCTTCTGCTGGTCGGATCCCGTGAAGTTGAACCCGGCCACATACGCCCGTCCGTGGATCTCCCGACTGCCCACCATCAGGCGGTCCTGACCGCCGGTGATCTCCTCGTAGACCGTGCGGGACGGATCGAGGGCCTCGCGCGACTGGTCCACATAGGCCAGGCTCACCGTCTGTCCGACGACCAGGCTGCCGTCGTCGGGCTTCTCCTGGCCGGTGATCATGCGCAAGAGCGTGGTCTTGCCCGCCCCGTTGGGGCCGATCACGCCGACGATCCCCCCGCGGGGCAGCGAGAAGTCGAGCGTGTCGATGAGCAGGCGGTCGCCGTAGCCCTTGCTCAGCTCGGCCGCCTCGACCACGAGGTCGCCCAGACGAGGCCCCGGCGGTATGGCAAGCTCCAGCCGCTCCTCCCGGCCGGGCGCAGCCGCGGCTTCGGCCAGCAGCGCCTCGTAGGCCGACAGGCGGGCTTTGCCCTTGGCTTGGCGGGCTCGGGGGGAGAGGCGGACCCACTCGAGCTCCCGCTCGAGGGTGCGACGGCGCGCCGAGTCGGCCTTCTCCTCGCTGGCGAGACGGGCCTGCTTCTGCTCCAGCCACGAGGAGTAGTTGCCCTCCCACGGCAGTCCCGCCCCTCGGTCGAGCTCGAGGATCCAGCCGGCCACGTTGTCGAGGAAGTACCGATCGTGGGTGACCGCCACGACCGTTCCCTCGTACTCGTGGAGGAACCGCTCGAGCCAGGCCACTGACTCGGCGTCGAGGTGGTTGGTGGGCTCGTCGAGCAGGAGGAGGTCGGGCCGGCTGAGCAGCAGGCGGCACAGGGCCACCCGGCGGCGCTCGCCGCCCGAGAGCGTGTCCACGTTGGCGTCGCCGGGCGGGAGCCGTAGGGCGTCCATGGCGACCTCGAGGGTGCGGTCGAGCTCCCAGGCTCCGATGGCCTCGATGCGGTCCTGGCACTCTCCCTGTTCGGCGAGGAGGCGCTCCATCTCCTCGGGGTTGGCGGATCCGAGCTGTTCGCTGATCTCGTCGAAGCGCTTCAGCAGCGCCGTGGCCTCGCCCATCCCCGCGGCCACGTTTCCCAGGACGTCGTTGGTCGGGTCGAGGGTCGGCTCCTGGGGGAGATGTCCGACCGTGAAGCCGGGGGAGAGCCGGGCCTGCCCGGTGTAGCCGTCGTCCTCGCCGGCCATGATCCGCAGCAAGGAGGACTTGCCCGAGCCGTTGGCGCCGATGACGCCGATCTTGGCTCCCGGGTAGAAGGAAAGGTTGATCCCCTTCAGCACCTCCCGGTCGGGCGGGTAGTAACGACGGAGGTCACGCATCACGTAGATGAACTGGGCCGGCACGGTCTCCGACGGTAGCGGGTCGGGTCGCCGGTAGGATCGTGGGTGATGCCAGAGCCGCGCAGCGACGAGTCGTTCGGGGGTTTTGGCCCGAACGCCTGGCTCGTCGAGGACATGTACGAGCAGTACCGACGCGACCCGTCGTCGGTGAGCGAGAGCTGGCGGGAGTTCTTCGCCGACTACCGGAGAGGCGACGGCGCGGCGCAGTTGGCCGAGGCCGCGCCCGCTGCTGGTGACCGCGCGCCGGGCCCGACCGTCCCGAGTGCGCCGCCCGCAGCCCCGACGCCCGCCGAGGGTCCGGCGCCCGTTGCGGCCCGGCCGGCGCCTCCGCAGCCGCAGCCGCAGGCACCGCCGGCGAGTGACGCCGACCAAACGCCACCCACACCCATCCGCGGTGCCGGCGCTCGCATCGTGTCCAACATGGAGGCGAGCCTCGGCGTGCCGACCGCCACCAGCGTGCGCCAGGTGCCGGCCAAGTTGCTCGAGGTCAACCGTACGATCCTGAACAATCACCTCTCGCGCACCAGCGGCGGCAAGGTGAGCTTCACCCACCTGATCGGCTTCGCCGTGGTCAGGGCCCTCGAGTCGGTCCCGGCGATGAACGCCAGCTTCGTGGCCGACGTCGACGGCAAGGGAACGCCGGGTGTCGTGCGTCACCCGCACGTCGGCCTCGGGCTGGCGGTGGACGTTGAGCGGCCCGACGGGTCGCGAACCCTCCTCGTCCCCTGCATCAAGGCGGCCGACACCTTGGACTTCCGCGGCTTCCTCCTCGCCTACGAGGAGCTGATCCGCAAGGTGCGGACGAACAAGATCGGCGTCGACGACTTCGCCGGCACGACGGTCAGCCTGACCAACCCGGGCACGGTCGGCACGGCGATGTCGGTACCGAGACTGATGGCTGGCCAGGGTCTGATCGTGGGCGTCGGGTCCCTCGACTATCCCGTCGAGTACGAGGCCGCCGATCCCAGCATGCTGGCCAAGCTGGGAGTGAGCAAGGTCATCACCCTGACCTCGACCTACGACCACCGCATCATCCAGGGCGCCGAGTCGGGCAGGTACCTGTCGAGGATCCACCAGCTGCTGCTCGGTGAGGACGGCTTCTACCACGACGTGTTCCGCGCTATGGGCGTGCCCTACGAGCCGGTCGAGTGGCGGCCCGATGTCAACCCCGTCGACGAGGAGCGCAGCCACCTGGTCAAGCAGGTGCACGTGCAGACCCTCATCAACATGTACCGGGTCAGGGGCCACCTGATCGCCGACCTCGATCCCCTGGAGGCCCGGCCCCCGAGGATGCATCAGGAGCTCGATCCGGCGACCTACGGCCTGACCCTGTGGGACCTCGACCGGGAGTTCCTCACCGACGGCCTGGCCGGGCGGGACATGCTCACACTGGGCGAGACGCTCGGCATCCTGCGCGATGCGTACTGTCGCACGGTGGGCGTCGAGTACATGCACATCTCCGAGCCCGATCAGAAGCGCTGGATCCAGGACCACGTCGAGGGAGTCTCGACCCGGCTGGACGCGGACGAGCAGCGTTACCTCCTCGGCCGCCTGAACGCGGCCGAGGCCTTCGAGCGCTTCCTCCACAGCAAGTACATCGGCCAGAAGCGGTTCGGCCTCGAA